>DLVS01000714.1 GCA_003445095.1 Verrucomicrobiales bacterium | reverse complement strand
CACCCATCCACCACGGTACACGATGTTTTCCTGAACGCTGATTTCCAGAAGCCATCCCATGAAAAGACGCGCGCAGTGGGAACCGACTTGAGCAAGCGCCTGCTCGACTGGGTCGCCGCGCACCCGGGTACGGCGGAGACGAATGTTCCAATTTCAATTCAGGCGCGGACGCTGGAGCTGCCGCTGGCTAACAAGAACTTTCTCTTGGCTGGCCTCCTGGGACTGCTGGACCGCGGTCACAGCCGTTGGCAGCACCTCCGAACCGAAGTGGCGCTACTACGGGTAGGAGATGCGTCCATTGCCTGCATCCCGGGAGAGATTTATCCGGAGCTCGTCAATGGCGGCATCGTGCGCGCACCGGGAGGAGATTTCGACATTGAGCCGCTAGAGATCCCGCCACTGAGGGAACTCATGCCGGGCAAGGTGAAGTTCGTGTTCGGCCTCGCGAATGACGAGATTGGATACATCATTCCCAAATCGGAATGGGATGTGGCGCCGCCGCATCTGTATGGGGCGCAGAATGCGCCGTATGGCGAGATCAATTCGGTCGGACCGGAAACGGCGTTCCGCCTGCATGGCGCGCTGCGTGAGGTCATCGACGCCGCCCAATGAATTCCTGGCCGATGGCACGATTTCGGAATCAGTTCGCACGAGCGAATTGGGAAGCGTCTTTGTGCGGGCGTCTCCTGGGCTTTGGGGCGGGATTGGCACTGATGTCGACAGGTCTGGTGGCAGATGAGCCGTTGTTAGGCGCGCGTGTGCCGCCGACCGAACCTGATCAAGCGGTGGCGACAATGGTGGTGAGGCCGGGGTTTCGGGCCGAACTGGTCGCTGCCGAACCTCTGGTGGCGAGTCCGGTGGCGGTGGCGGTCGATGAACAAGGGCGCGCGTTTGTGGTGGAAATGAGGGATTACTCAGAACGGCGCCCGGAGCGGCTGGGACGGATTCGGAGGCTCACCGATACCGATCAAGACGGGCGTTACGATCACGCCACGGAGTTTTTGACGGGTCTTCCGTGGCCAACGGCGGTGGTGTGTTGGAACGGCGGAGTTTTTATCGGTGCGACGCCGGATATCATCTATGCGAAAGATACCAACGGTGACGGTTTGGCCGACGTTCGCGAGGTCGTGTTCACGGGATTTGCGGAGGACTATGCGCCGTTTGAAACGAATCGGCTGAATGTCCAGGCGTTGATGAATTCGTTCCAATGGGGACTCGATGCCCGGCTCCACGGGGCAACGAGCATGAGTGGTGGGAGAGTCCGGCTGGTGGACAGTGAGTTCACGCACTCCTGGCGGAAAACGGCGGGGGTTCTCGAAGCCAACGGTGACGGCGGGAAACTAGGTCCGGTCGACTTGCGCGGGCGGGATTTTTCGTGGGATCCGCGTACTCTGGAACTTCGCGCGGAAGCGGGTGGCGGCCAACACGGGATGTCGTTCGATTCCAGCGGTCGAAAGTTCGTTTGCTCGAACTCAGATCATTTGCAACTCGTCGCCTTCGACGATACCGAAGTGCTGGCCAATCGCTTTCATGAGTTACCGTCGTCGCGTCGGAGCATTGCGGCGGACGGCGCGGCGGCAGAAGTTTTTCGTCGGAGTCCAGACGAACCGTGGCGCGTTGTACGGACGCGGTGGCGGGTTACGGGCGTAACACCTGGGATGATCGAGGGAGGAGGGCGAGCCAGCGGTTATTTCACTGGGGCGACGGGCGTGACGATTTATCGAGGCGACGCATACGCGCCAGAATTAGAAGGCGACGCTTTCATCGCCGACTGCGGGAGCAATCTTATCCATCGAAAGCGGCTCCGTTCAGCGTCAGACGGCGTATTCTTGATCGGTGAGCGGGTCTCGGATGAACAACGATCGGAATTCCTGGCGAGCACGGATAATTGGTTTCGTCCTGTGCAGTTTTACAACGCGCCCGATGGCTGCCTGTGGGTCGTCGATATGTATCGAGAAGTCATTGAGCATCCTTGGTCATTGCCGGCCCCGCTGAAGGCGCGACTTGATCTAGACTCGGGGCGGGATCGAGGCCGAATATGGAGAATTGCTCCGGTAGGATTTGATGTTCGCACGGTGCAGCGGTTTAATCCTGACGCGAGCCCGTCAGCCCTCGTCATGGAGTTGGCTAGCCCCAATGGTTGGGTGCGGGACACGGCGGCGCGGCTGATCTATGAGCATGGCGATTCGAATTCGGTGACTGCGTTACAAGCCCAGGCAGGCGAGTGGAGCCGGGCTTTTCTCGGGGCCAAGGGAGCTGGAGCATTGGCGGGACGGATTCAATTGCTCTATTTGCTCAGCAGGCTCGGTGGCTTGGAAGATGGATTGCTGGGCATCGCTTTAGGTGATCCCGATCCGGCGGTCCGGCGGACGGCGGTCAAGTTGGCTGCCGGTCGAGTGCCTAGCTCGAAGGCGCTAACCGGAGAACTCCAACGGATGGCCAGTTCTGAAACGAATGCGCTTGTCGGGATTGAGCTCGCCTGGGCGCTGGCCGAGTTGCCTCCGCAGCAACGAGTTCAACCGCTCGCCGAGTTGGTGCGGCGTGGATCGCCTTGGGTGCAATCTGCCGCGATTCACGCGGCCGGCGACCAGACGTGGGAACTTTGGAGCCAATTAGTTCCTTCTACCAACGAACCGACCTTTTCGAACTCGATTCCGGTGCTGTCAGAGCTGCTCGAGACCGTGGCTCGCCACGCTGACACCAATGTGATTTCAAAAGTTCTGTCACGCGTGGTTCGTTGGGAACCAGAGGAATCAGCGGCGGAGTTGATCTTATCCTTAGCGGAAGGATTCCGACGGGCTGGAGGGCACTTGTCGCAGTGTGATCGGGAAGGGGACCTGGGGACGATGCTCAATTCGGTTCGCCGGGAATTCTCGGCTACCCCCGCAGGTGTCTCGCCCGAGAAAGTGAAGTTGCTCTCGTTACTGCCCAAGCCCCAAGCGGCTGAGCTTTTGGTGGGGACCCTGACGAATTCCGATTTCGCCGCCGTCCACAAGGCGAGCCTCGAGGCGCTGAGTCGCTTGAGCGGTGAGGACTGGGCCAGGCTGCTCGCAGGTGCTGTGACGGCCTTGCCGGGAGAACTTCGAACTCGAGTGCTCGCGCTGCTCGTCACCCGGCCGGAAGGTGCCCGCGAGTTGCTGCGGAGAATCCTAGCGAATGAAGTTAGCATCGATATGCTGGATGCGACCACGGTGGCGGCTCTGCGAAATAGCTCAGCCGAGGAGGTTCGAAATCGCGCCCGGGATTTGTTGGGTGATCCGCCATCGAACCGACCAGCGGTGATTGAGGCGTATGTTTCGGCGCTCCGTTTGCCAGGGAATAGTGAGCTTGGCGGCGCGGTATTTCGGGAACGGTGCGCTACCTGTCACGCATGGCGCGGCGAGGGAGTTGCTCTGGGGCCAGATCTGGCTTCGGTGGTGGCGAACGGCCGAGAGAAACTTCTAGTGGCGATTCTCGATCCTAACCGCGAAGTGGCTCCGAATTTTGCTGCCTGGACAGCCGAAACTGCCTCGGGTGAAGCCATTACTGGGATTATGGCGCGAAAAACTTCCGAGTCGGTAACACTGCGGCAGGCGAATGGCCTGGAAGCGACCATCGGGTCGGACGAAATACGCGCACTGCGGCCCACGGGGCGCTCGATGATGCCGGAAGGATTGGAAGCAGGACTGACTCCGGAACAGGTGGCCGACATCCTCGCATTCCTTGGAGCGCGCTGAGCGGGGAGAATGGGCTCAAAACGGCTCGCCGGCCCAGAACCTCGGCCGCTCTGGCGGATCGGCATTCGGAGCTTGTGAAAAATTTCACGAAGACACTTGACCCGAAAAACTCGACCAGTAGTCTGCT
>DLVS01000704.1 GCA_003445095.1 Verrucomicrobiales bacterium | reverse complement strand
TAGACTCGGTTAGAAGGTACTCGGCGGCGAGCGTTGAATAATCCTGCGAGTTCTTAAGGATCTTTACCTGCTCATCGGGCGTCAGCGCTCTGACAACCTTGGCGGGACGCCCGACAATGAGTGAGCAAGGGGGGAATTCGGCCCCCTCGGTGACAAGGGATCCGGCCGCCACCAGAGAGCGCTCGCCGATCACCGCCCCGTTCAGAACCACGGCCTGGATGCCGATCAACGCTCCATCATGCACGGTACAACCGTGCAGCAACGCCTGGTGGCCAACAGTCACATGATCGCCGACTCGAACTGGAAAGCCGGGATCGTTATGGAGGATTGCCCCATCCTGAATATTGCTTCCTTTGCCGATCGACACCTGATCATTGTCGCCACGCAGCACGGAATTGAACCACACGCTGGCGCCAGCTTGAATGCACACATGACCAATGATCGTCGCATTCGGCGCCACGAAGCACGAGTGATCGATGGCGGGGCTCTTGCCCCTGATGGAAATGATAGTCATCTGGATCGTTTCAGGTGCAAATACGTTGCGTTTCGTGTGCTCAATCGAGACGGATCTTTGCGGCGCCAGCGACACGCTTCCATTTCGTCAATTCGTTCTTCAGGAAACCTCCGAACTCATCGGAAGTTCCACCGACAACAATGGCACCCTGTTCTTGGAGTTTGGTCTTGATCTCGTTTGATTGGAGGACACGACCGATGTCGGCATTGAGCTTGTCAACCACGGCTTGCGGCGTTCCGACCGGAACCATGAAGCCACCCCAAGAAACGGCCGAATACTCTCGAAGACCCAGGGACTCGTTGACGGTAGGAACGTCCGGCAAGGATGGGAGCCTCGATTCGCTGGTAACAGCCAGAGCCTTCACGCGTCCGCTCTTGATGTGCGGAGTAGCGGCCAGGGCGGTGGGGAGGGCGAATACTATTTGTCCGCCCATGAGGTCGCTCAGAGCCGGCGAATCGCCCTTGTAGGGGACGTGCAGGAACTTTACTCCAACCATCGAAGCCAACAACTCTCCCGCCATGTGACTGCCGGCGCCTATCCCGGCCGATCCGTATGCAACTGGGCTACTCTTTCCTCGTGCTTGTTCGATCAGATCCTTGAGGTCTTTGATCGGGGCGTTGGCAGCCGTGACCAGGACGAGAGGCACCTTTGTCGTCAGGATGACGGGCAAGAAGTCGCGAGAGGAGTCGTAAGGCAATTTTGCGTACACCGCATGATTGATCGCGTTTGGTCCCAAGTTGGCCATCAGGACCGTATAGCCATCGGCTGGAGACTTCGCAACTAGTTCGTTGGCCACGATGCCGTTGGCGCCAGGTCGATTCTCGATGACAACGGGCACCTTCCACGCGGCGCCGAGCTTGTCGCCCAACAGCCTCGCTGTGATATCCGAGGCCCCACCCGGCGGATAGGGAAGCACAATCTTTACAGGTTGCGCGGGCCAGTCTTTCCCGTACGCGGCGCCACAGAGCGTCAGGGCGACCACGGCAACGAGACGGACGATATTCCGAATGCCGCTGAACATTGTTGTCTCCTTCTGAAGGGGTCCGGTGCTCATATGGCGCGTGCAGCGCGAGCCGCGCGTACGTCGGCTTCGGTCCAGCCTAGGTTCTCCGTCAACACTTGCATCGTGTGCTCCCCGAGCCTGGGTGGCGGAAGGTTGTATTCCAGCGTGCTGCGAGAGAATTTCACCGGATTGGCGATGAATGGAACATCCAACCCCTGCGAGTTCTTCAGGGACCTCAGCATGTTCCTGCTCCGCAGATGCTCATCGGCAAGGGCTTCCGGGATCGTGCGAACGGGCGCCGCCGGGACGCCTGCGGCAGTGAGCTGCGCAAGAAGCGAGTCCTTTTGATGCCTGCTTGTCATCTCGCCGAGGCGCTCCACCAACTCGCGTCTATGGGCGAGACGAGCTGAATTCGTCGCGAACCTCGCATCGTCTGCCAGATCTTCCGATCCCAGCACGCAGCACAGCGAGCGAAATTGGCGATCGTTTCCGACGGCAATGATCAGCTCGCCATCGGACGCCTGAAAGGTCTGATAGGGAGCCAAGTTTGGATGGGCATTCCCCATCCGCTCGGGACAAGCGCCTGAAATCAGATAGTTCGAAGCCTGATTGGCAAGCCAAGCGACCTGGACGTCCAGCAAGCTCATGTCGATGTACTGTCCTTTGCCACTAGTGGTACGCTCAACCAGCGCACCCAAAATGGCGCTAGTCGAGTACATCGCCGTCATGAGATCCGAGACGGGCACGCCGCACTTCATCGGTCTGCCCCCTTCATCGTCCGGTTGCCCGGTAATGCTCATGAGTCCGCCCATGGCCTGGATGACGAAGTCATACCCGGGCCGACTCCTGTAGGGCCCCGTCTGTCCGAAGCCGGTTATCGAGCAATAGACAAGCTGCGGATTCAGGCGCGACAGGCTCCCGTAGTCGAGACCGTATCTCGCCATATCGTCGGTCTTGTAGTTCTCCACAAAGACGTCCGACGTGGCCGCCAGCTCACGAATAATGGCGCGGCCGTCGGTTGTGCTGATATCAACGGTTATCGACTTTTTCCCACGGTTGGCGGACAGAAAATAGGCGGACTCGCGGGTCTCGACGCCTTGCTCACCACTCAAGTAAGGTGGTCCCCACGCTCTGGTGTCGTCCCCCGTCACCGGGCGCTCCACCTTGATGACTTCAGCGCCGAAATCAGCGAGCAACTGGCTGGTCCATGGACCGGCCAGAATGCGACTGAGGTCAAGCACACGCAAACCTTTCAACGGTCCTGCCATCGCGATCTCCCGCCATCAGCTTGGGTCGAAGAGCACGCCAGGGTTCAGCAGCTGACCTGGATCGAGTGCCACCTTCGCGCCCTTCAGAACAGTGCAAAACAGCTCGGGGCGCTCCTTGTCATACCACGGCCTGTGGTCTCGACCGAGTGCGTGGTGGTGAGTCACCGTCCCGCCGGCATCGACCATGGCTTGTTCTGCAATGCGCTTGATGGCCATGTACTGCTCTGGGATGCGTGATTTGTCGCCATACGCGAACCAAGTGAAGTAAGGCGCCGGACCATCGGGATAGATGTGCGTGA
>DLVS01000099.1 GCA_003445095.1 Verrucomicrobiales bacterium | reverse complement strand
ACCAACGGCGCGGTTCTGACCGGTATCGCCCAGTCCGGGGGTACTTCCGAATCGACCCCGTTGGCTGGGGTTACCGTCAACTTGTTCGAAGCCGGCGACCACGTACCGACAATTGTCGCCCAGGGTCGGACTGATGCCGCCGGTCGGTTCGCGCTCCGATCGCCCAAGGCGGCGACCGACGGCATCTTCTTCGTGACCGCGTGGCTGAACCAAGAAGTGGAACTGGTGGCGATTCTCGGACCGAACCTTCCCGGTGCCGCCACCATTAACGAGCTCACCACGATGGCGGCGGCTTACTCGATGGCCCAATTCTATCGCGAAGGATTCATCGTCGGCGATCCGTTCGGCCTTCGAATTGCCTGGATGATGAATGACAACTTGGTTGACGTCGCGACGGGTGCTTCCTCGCCGGTGCTCTTGAGCTCGCCCAATGGAGATCAATCAAACTCGCTGCGCTCGACGCGTGCACTCGCCAATCTGCTGGCGGCTTGCGTGGCCGAGCGGGCGGTCGCCTATGAGTTCCTGCAACTGGCGGTGGAGCCACGTCTGCCCGCGCCCACCACCGTTGCTCAGGCAATGGCCAATTTGGCCCGCAATCCCGGTCAGAATGTCGGACCGATCTATGCGCTCGCTACGATTCATACACCTTATACGCCGACGCTCTTCGAAACGCCGGATGCCTGGACTGTCACGGTGAAAGTTAACGATTCGGGCGACGACCGGTATCTCATCAGCGGACCGGGAAACATTGTGTTCGACTCCAAAGGGTATGCCTGGATCACCGACAATACGATCCAAGGCACTCCCTACTCGAGTCGGTTCATGTTTGTGCTTAAACCCAATGGAAAGCCCGCCGACGGCGCCGACGGAACGCCGAAATCACCGATCACCACCGGCGGTCTATTGGGCGGCGGTTATGGCATCACCATCGATCCGCAAGGCTCGGTCTGGGTTGGCAATTTCGGCTGGGGACCGGACAAGTCTTGCCTGTTCTACCCGGCCACCAATTGCAACGGCAGCATCTCAAAATTTACGGCCTCCGGCGAAGCGATCTCAGGCCCGTTGGGCTACCAAGGCGGCCCGCTTCGGGCGCAAGGAATGGCGTCCGATGCCGAGGGCAACATTTGGATCACCAGCTACGGGAATGACGCCGTTTATGTGTTTCTGAAGGGTAGCACCACGAATGTGGCCTACTTTCAAGAGTACCTCGGCAGCCAACCGTTTGACGTCGAGCTCGCCGCCGACGGCACCGCGATTGTCGCCTGTGGCGGCGGGATTGCCGGCGAATTCCCGGCAAGCGTCACGCGCCTGAGGTTGGTGGGTGATCAAATCCAACGACTTTGGCAGGTCCATTTCGGCAACGCCCTCAAAGGGTTGTCGCTCGACTCCAAAGGCAACGCCTGGGTGACCTCGCAAGGAGACAGCAAGGTGTATCTCGTGGCCCCGGACGGCTCGGTTCTCGGCGGCTATGACGGCGGCGGTGTCGATGGTCCGTGGGACGCCGTCGTCGATGGCGAGGACAACGTCTGGGTGGCCAACTTCGGACCGTTAAATGTCGCCCCGTTCTCCTCAAGCATCTCCAAGCTCGCCGGCGCCGATCAAAACAAGCGTCCGCCGGGATTGAACCTGGGCGATCCCATTAGTCCCGCGACCGGCTATACCGTGCCGTCGGCGGGAGACCAAGTGCTCCTGCACGACGGCACACCGCTTTACGGACCCGACGGTCCCGTCGCTTACGACCCGCTGCAGCGCTTGACCGCCGTGGGCATTGATCGGGCTGGCAATATCTGGGCGTTGAACAACTTTAAGAACAAATTTGCCATCGACATCGGCTTAATCGGCAACGGAAATCCCGGCGGCGACGGCGTTGTGATCTTCGTCGGGTTAGCCGCGCCGCTGAAGTGAGAGGCGAACCGCGGCCTCTATTCGACGAGCAACCTAAACCAACGGGTGGGACCCGGTTCGACGGGTGCCTCAATCGTCGCGGGTTCGCCGCTTCCGATTCGAGTTTCCGGAACGCTTTCCCAGATCCCTTCGTTGAGGTTTGTGCGGGTCTGCAGCGAATAGCGAGGGCCGAGCACGGTGTCGAAGCGGATTTGCCAGACAGGTCCGGTCGTTAAGCTGAGCTGAGCCACCGGAACCGGCGGTAGATCGTCATTTCGAAGGAACACTTGGCCGAACGTTTGCTCGTAAAGGGCACCGGATAGATCGTCGAACTCGACCTGCAGCGATTCTTCCCATTCATAATCGGTATCACCCACCACCGGGATGGAAACAAAGTTGGTGAGCGTCCCGGGTTCGAAGCGCAGGCGACCGGTGCGCGCCAGAAAATCCGTTCCTATCGACGCCGTCCCCGGTGAGAGCCGAAAGCTAACCTCGACGGGCAACGTGGAAGTCACCGACAGCCGAACGGGCAGACGCATTTCGCTGATCCCGAAATTGCCTTCGGCCCCTCGGAACGTCCCAGGACGGAAGCGAGGAACGTCATCATCGAGGATCGTGAATAGGGCCGAAGATCGTGCCGGCGAGACGGGTCCCGATACAAAAGTAAGGCGGAATTTTTCGGAGGCCTCGGCCAGGCCGTCATCGCGAATGATATTTACGCGAGACCGAGTCTCACCTTGATTGAAGTGGAACAGCGCAATTTTCGAAGTGAGGTCATTGTCCTGCGAAGTGACGGGCTCAACGGCAAACTCCACTTCAAGGTCGGTCGGCGCCGGCGACGTCAGCGAAGCTTGGATGGACGGTGACGGATACCTGAAACCATTCTCTCCGAGGGTCTGGTCCGCGAGCAGAAGGATCGGCGGAGGCGGAGTTACGAACTGCAGTTCGAAAGAATTGTCGGCCGGCCGAAAGTCGGGCAGGTCGCTTGATATTGTGGCGCGGATGAATTGGGCGCCTTCATCCGCAGTGCGAAAACTAAGCAATAGGTTTGTTCCTTGGACGACTGAGTCGAGGTTGAATTGAAGTGGTGCGGAGCTGGGTGGTTCGGGCACGACCCCAGCTGAGTGCACGACTTCCAGGATGGCGCCGGTGGCGCTCCAAACACTCCAATTGGTCACCGCGATGTTCAGCGTCAAGAGCTGGTTGGTACCGAGCACCCGCTCGCCAATCGAGGCGGTGAGTTCGAGATCGGTTCCTCGCGTCTCCGGCGCCGGAGCCGGGACGAGCCGAAACGGATCCGAGTTGAAAAGGATGCCGTTGGTGCCCATGGGAACCATCTGGCCGTAATAGCCATTGGTGATTGTCGCCGTTTGCCGCCACACCGGTTCTCCCGTTGCCAAGTCCAGGGCCTGCACCGTCAAATTCCCGGGACCGAATCCATTGTCCAAGCCGGATTTGTATCCGAGTCCGGTGGACGCGTCCGCAATTGAAATTCCCGGTTCCATTCGTGACCCGGTGACCAGGTCGGTGGCGACACCGTTCCCGTAGTAGAGTGCGTTGCCAGCGAGCGAAAATATCCCTGAGGAATAGGACGCACCCGAGTCCAAGTTACGGACTTCAGCGAGGCCGTCGGCGACAATTTCCAGTTCGCGAAGCTCGGCGCCGGTAGAAACATAGACCCTCCGTTCCGGACTGATCGCTAGAAATACCCCGTTCCCTTGCCAATGAAGGCTCTGGTAGCTAGCCGCACGCGGAACTCCTCGATCGTATGCGGTGACTTGTGGTTGTCCGTTGGCATTGATTCCCGCGGCCACGAGCAGATCCGGGTGATCGCTCACTATCCCCATCGCGCCGAACAACGGATTAAGGTTCTCGGGGACGGCGAAATCGAGGTCTGCCAGTCCGGTCTCGAGGTCCAGTCGCAGCACGCGGTTCGCCGGAGAGGCGATCCAAAGGTGACCCCCATCCGACGAGAAGGCGAAGGCAACCGGCTCGAAGGGGACGGACAAAATCCTGTCGAGCTCTAGGTTCTTGGAAATGAGGATCGTTTGTCCGTCCACCGTGGCCGCGAATTGCTGTCGTTCATTGCTCCAGACCAGGCGGGACGCGTAGTGAATGGGAATCTTATCCGAAGAGGCCGGGGTAACTAAAACCAGGTGGGACGCCTGGTTGTTCTGAGGCTCGCTGTCCGAATGAGATCCGAAAATGCCAGCGGACAGAAGCAGCGCACCCGCTCGTTCCGCAACCAACCGGAGGGTGAAGCGGCTGCTGCTCCCCGGGGCGAGGGTGGCAGCCGAGTACACGATGAAGAAACCGTCACAGCATTCAGTGTAGATCGTCCCGCCGGTGGCTGAAAGCAGTTGGAGCCCGAGGCGACGCGAGAAATCCAATGACACGCCGCGCACTTCGGCTGGGCCTCGGTTGGTCACGATCACTTCAGCCTCGAATTCCTCGCCCACCTGGATTCGATCCGGAAGAGAGAGCGAAGTGAGGGCCAGATCCGCCGTCGGCAGCCGCAACACATCCGAAATCACGGCAGTATTGTCGGTCGGATTTGGATCCGTCGCTCCGGCGACGGCTGAGGCCGCAAATCCGATCCCACCCTCCGGAAGTTGGCCCGTGACGGAAAAATGGGTCTCGGAACCTACCGGAAGATTCGCGAGTTCAAGGAACCAAGCTCCTCCAAAAAAGACTGCTTCGCTCGGCGTCACCTGAGGATGCTGAATCTCTTGCTGCGGTTGCAGTCGGATTTGGACGCGCGTCGCCGCCTGCGGGCCGCGGTTGGTGACCGTGACTGTGGCCGTAAATGGTTCGTTGGCCACCAGCGGCTGGGTGAGGCTGAGTCCAACCCGGAGATCGCTCACGCCCTCGGGAACCAATGGCGTCGAAAACATGAGCAATTGGGTCGCAAATCGGATTGCCATTCCATTCGCGCCCCAGCGAACGAGGTCATCCGCCCCATTCACTTGGAGTGCGGGAAGGGGTTCGTCGGCATCGAAGGCAAGTGTGTCCTGGGCGTAGCGCCGGATTCCGCCTCCATAGGCTCCATAAACGACCGAGCGCGAGCCCTCGGGCAGGAACAAGTCTCCGGGAATTCCCGCCAGCAATTGGCGCGACGCGATGTCCAGAATCGCTCCCGCGAAGTACAGACGCTGGGAATCGCCGCTAAACCGGTAGAAATCTGACGGCAGCGTCAAAGCGATGACCGAACCCGCCGCCGTAAGGCCCGACGTCGTGACCTGGTAACTTCGAATTTCCCCAGGCCGCACTGCCCACAAGCGCCCGGCGGCGAAGGTTAGGTGGCGGCGATCGCTTCGCGTGGCTACGACATACCCCCGCCGCGTGGCACCATCGAAAATCTGGATGGTCGTTCGCGTGGCTACCGCCAGTCCGCCATCCGGCGGCGGCAGCGCCAACAAGTCGAGGACTTCGTCGTTACCAAGCTCCAGCGGCGATTCGAGTGTCGCGCTGGTGAGATTCCAACGCGCGATGCGATTGCTCTCGACCAGTGCCCACAGCCAATTGCCGTTTGTGGCGACCGCGAGGCGCTTGGGCTCCCCGCCGACGTCGAACACAGTTTCGATCTGAGCGGTTTCGGGGTTGACGACCGCCACGCCGGGCGTGTCGCCATTCGGCCGCCGGGAGAGCGCGACGTAGAGACGGTCCCCGACAGGGGAGGAGATGACGTGATTCATCGCGAGCGCGAGAACCCGGGCACCTGATCGAGTGGCGGCCAAGACAGCCGTTTCGGTCTGGGCTGAATTGTCGTCAGGATTTGGATCGGGAGTCCCCGAGGAGACCACGAATTCGTAGCGGAGAATTTCTGGCTGCCCGCTGCTGCGATCCCGTTCGATGACGCGACTTTCGCCCGCCACCATGGAACCGAGCATCATGGGCGGCTCCTCGCTAATCCGAAGCTCAACGCCGTGAGCCGTTGCCGGACCTTGGTTGGTCACCACGACGCGCTGTTGCCACTGGGCGGGGATGATCAAATTTCCCCCGTTGCCCAAGAACACCGTTCCCGGGTTTTCCGCATCGATCTGCAAGTTAGCCGTGCCGGTCTCAAGCCAAGGACTTTCCCAGACTCGTAACAAGCCACCCCGACTAAGCAGTTGTGCGATGCGGCGTTCTCCGCATCGGACCAAGCGCCCGGGCGCGTACGTGTCCATCCATTGGTCGGGAGGAAGAGAATGTAAGCCGAGTACGGGTCCACCGGGTCGGTCGAAAACTCGGAAGCCGGACTGAGCATCGACAAAGCCAACGCGATTCACCTCTGGAAGCGGAACCACCTGCGCGAGTGCCGGCCAACCGGGCGAACCGTCGGGAACAAACCTCGCGATGGTCTCCAGGGTGTCCGCCGCCAGAACGCGACCTTCGCCGGTGAGGATTTGATCGCCCTGTAATACGAAGTTGGGATATCGGTCGAGATCTCCAACTCCGGACCCGGTCTTGAGGACTTCCACCCGGTCAGCAGAAACGTGAACCCTCCTAAGCGTCCCAAAGGTTCCGACAAAGGCTTCATCAGAAGTTCGCCCCGGTTGGATGTCGTTGAGGGCTGTGCCGGCTTCGATCGTTGCCGGGTTAGGGAGCCTTCGTCCTCCCTCGTAAGCCACCACGAACACCTCGGAGCTCGGGGATTGGAAAGGAGCCACCATAGCGATGACTCGCTCCGTTCCTCCCGGCAGAACGGCCAACGCCCGAACCAGGCGTTCGTCGGAGCTGGGATCTAACTGGTACTCACCAGTGATTTGCCAAGCGCGCAGATCAACTCGCAGCAGCGTGGCGGACGATGAGGCCAGCCAAGCAACTGCGCCGTCGTCGGAGACTCCGATGTGAGTCGCGGGATGCGGCAGCGCGAGTTCGCGCTCGACGGAGCCGGTTTGCGGATTGAGTTCTTGAAGCAGGCCATCCACGAATCCATAAGAAACCAACAACGTGCGCCTGCCGGGAATCACCGCGAGATCGTAAAAGGGCCCCGGCTTCGAAAACCCCGGGATCAGATCCAACGGTCGGCTTCGTTGCTGCAATCCCGCCGCCGCCAGGTCTAACTGAACACCCAAGGCCGTGCCTTCGAGGGTAATCAAGCCGTCGAAGCGGCTGTTCGTGAACGACAAGGGATTCGAATCAGGTCGCACCGTGGCGAGCTTGGTTGGAACGCTGAGCGAAAGTTGGCCATTGAAATTGGTCCGCTGTGGTACGCCTTCGGCATCCAAAGCAAAGGCCTGCAGCGCGAAAGGCTGTCCGCTGAATACCGCGGTCGGGGGGTAGAATTCTAGACGAGTTAGGGGCGCGACTTCGTCGTCGGCAATCGATAGCCGTCGGCAATCAAACCAAAGCCCATTGAGGGCGAGGCAGATCTGAGCTGAGAACGGTCCGTCCGTGAGCGCATTGTCGGGGACCGGCAACGGGAAGGTCACCATCAGAGAACCGGCCGGAACCAGCACGGGCGCGGGTGCCGGAAACCGGTCAGTGTCCGATTGAAAAGTCAGGAGTTCATCATGGTCGCGGGGAACGGCGAGTCGCAGGCGACCTTCCGCGACCTGGCCTTCGACAAGATTCTCTGGCCATTCCGCCGAGACGATCGTGGATTCGTCATCCGTCACGATGACGGTGGATCCCGCGGGAGACCAGTCATACATGAACGCTGTAATAACGGCGGTACGGCCGCGGCCGTTGACCACTTGGTCATCCCGGACTCGCAACGGGAAGGCGGCTTCGGAGGCTCCGGCGGGGACGATGACGAACGCCGGCGTCTGCACCATGCCCTCAGCATTCAAACTTACCTGAACCGGGTGGATCGCGGGCTGGCTGAGAAAGACCCGGCCCGGTTCCGTCTGGAATCCACTGTCCTCGGCCACGACCGTCGGCAATTGCAGGAACAAACGACCCGATTCGTTGTCCTCGTTCCGAAGAGTAATTTGCGCCGGCAGAAAACCGGGCGCCGTGGCCGTGACCGTGACTATCGCCCGGCCGTCGGCGAGGGTGTCGTCGAAATTGGTTAGGCTGGCAGTTGCTTCCGGAGTCGGCCCGGCAGGCACTAAAACCTGTTCGGAAACGGCGATCTCCTGGGGAACGTCGCTGGTGAGTCGGACCACCAGATTCGAGGTCTGAGCGACCGAACAGGAAATAACCAGTGACCTAACTTCGGGGTTTGCCTCATAGAAAACCCCCGCGGTCGATTCGGACGCCCAAGAAAGTTGAAGCCGGGGAAGTTCACCGGTGACGGGATCCGTCGCAACGGGGAGCACTCGGAACAACTCCGATTCGTAGCGCGGCCCGCCAGGCTCGCTCACGGCGAGATTCAGTTGGGTGCCGGCTTCCGCGACGGTGACGTTCCCGGACCATACCCCGTTGCTGAGTTGAATCTCTCGTGGTTCAACGGTTACCGGGATTCGGCTCCCAGACCACGGGAGCTCTAATCCTGCGTTGGCAGCCCCCAGCGACCCTGGGCCGCGCACCCAGTCGGCGGCGTTGAATCGGTTTCCTCGTCCCACTCTGAGCCAATTGAGATCCTGCCCACCCAAAGGAGCCAGCGGCAGCCCGGTCCAGCGGCGCTCGGTTCGACGGCTAGACGTGTCGTTGAAATAGACTTGGTCAACGACCTGTCCATCCCGGTCACGAATTTGGAATGCGCTGACGCGACGACCCGGTGAATTGAACGGCTGCGCGGCGATTAGATTGGGAAATGCGGATGGCTCGTTGGTCCGGCTGGTCCAAACGAAAATTCCACCCGGCGCCAGAGTCATGGGTGGAATTGCCTGGCTGACCAAACTGACTGGATCGCTATTTCCCTGAACGGCTTCTAATTCCCATCCCGTGACGATGACGGGGTCGGTGCCAGGATTGATGAACTCTACCGTTTCCCCGTCGACGGCAATCTCATTGATCACCGGTTGGGCCGGGTGTCGCCGATAGCTATGCAACGCCAATCGATTGTTGAAGCCTCTGTCCGGCAGTCCGTCAGGAGTCTTGGCGGCAATTCGCACCGGAAAGGGAACTCCCGCCACGGCATCGGCGGCCGACGTCTCGATTTCAAAAGGCGACTGAGCAGAAACTGAAAAGGCAAGCAGGCTCGAAAACCCCACCGCAATTATTCCAGAGTAAGGGCGAATCATGACTATTGGCAGACTGTGGCGAAACACGAGGTAATCCGCAAAGCGGGAAAGCGAGGAAGACTGGACCAGATCACGCGGACGTCGGTGCCCCAGTTTCCCGGGTCGGTTCGGGGTTCGGTGAGTCTTTCGCGGTCAATTCAGTAACCACTTCATGAACCGGCAGCGGCTTGTTCTCAAAAGTACACCTGACGGGCGTCCTCGCATCCGTCACATTCTCGCAACGTTTCCTCGCCCCATGCTCATCCGCCTATGAATTGCTTTCGCTCGCTGTGTCGGATTCTTCTCTGCGTCGCCGTTTGGGGCGAAGGCTCTGCCCGCGCCGGAAGTTTGGATCCGACCGCGCTGCTGCCCGGAGATATTGGCTCACCCACGATCGCGGGCGCCACGGTTGTAGCGGGTGATTCGGTGGCAATCACCGCCGGCGGCGCCGGAATTGGACCGCGGAGCGACCAGTTCCATTTCGCTGCCGTGACGTTAACCAACGACTTCGACCTCAAATTTCGAGTCGCGGAGTTGGCGAACTCCGGAGTGTTGGCGCGCGCCGGGTTGATGCTCCGCGAGAGCACGGAGCCGAACTCACCATTCGTCGGGGTGTTTGCTTCACCGAGTGCAGCTGGGCGCCACTATTTCTCGCGCGGAGGAACCGGTGCGACCGCAGTCCAATCGGGCCTGGCCGCGCCAAACCTCCCTTTCGCGTGGTTGCGCTTGCAGCGGGTGAGTGACGTCGTGACGGGCTTCGCGAGCGATGACGGCCGGCATTGGGCGATTTTGGGTTCGAGCACAATTAGCTTCACCAATTGGCTGGTCGGGTTCGCGGTCACCAGCCAGAACAGCAATCAACCGACCCGGGCGGTTTTCTCCGATTTGGCGGACGCGAGCGGAGCGGATTTGATCGCGCCAATGGCCACCGAAGTCGAACCGCCCGGACCCACGAGCCGAAGGACGGCCCTGGTGGTGAGCGAGATCATGTACCATCCGGCGTCCCGGCCGGACGGTCGGAATCTGGAGTTCGTCGAACTGTATAACTCACAGCCCTTCTTTGAAGACATCTCCGGGTGGCGACTGACGGGTAATTACGATTTCACCTTTCCGGCAAACACGGTGATTCCGGGCGGCGGTTTCTTGCTGGTTGCTCCGCGGCCGGAGGACCTGACGGCAGTTTATGGAGTCACCAATGTCATCGGCGGATTCACCAACTCCCTTTCGAACAGCGATGGAACGGTCCGCCTCTTGAGCGAACGTGGCGCCGTTTATCTCGAAATTCCGTACCAAGACAAACCGCCGTGGCCTTTGGCTGCCGATGGCAGCGGGCATTCCCTGGCCTTGGTCCGGCCTAGCTACGGGGAAAACGATCCGCATGCGTGGGCCGCGAGCGCGCGACTGGGAGGCTCGCCCGGAGCGTGGGAGTTTGTGAGTTCGTCGCCGCGTCGCCGCGTCGTCATCAACGAAATCCTGACGCGCCGCTCCTCGAGCGGAATCGAACCGTTCGTCGAACTCTACAATCATAGCCCGGAAGCGGTGGACATTTCCGGATGCCGGCTAAGCGACGATGCCTTGGGTTCGGGCAATGCGATCCCCGCCAATACCTCGATTGCTGCCGGAGGGTTTTATGTGATTCCAGCGTCTCGGTTGGGTTTCATTCTTCGGACGGATGCAGAGACGCTGTTTCTCCGGGCGCCCGGTGGCGAAGGTGTCCTCGACGCAGTCCGATTCGAGCCTGCCTCACCCGGAATGTCACAGGGGCGTTTCACCGACGGCGCGCCATTCGACTATCCCCTGAGGGCGCCAACCCCCGGCACACCCAACACGTCGCCCTCACCGTCTGAAGTGGTGATCAATGAAATCATGCACTCACCGCTCTCCGGTGACCGGGACCTGGAATATCTTGAACTCCACAATCCCGGAGTAAGGGCTCTTAGCCTGGCGGGCTGGCGGTTGGCGGGTGGAATCAGTTTCGCCTTTCCACCGGATGCTTCGTTGACCCCCGGAGGATATTTGGTGGTCGCGCGCAAGGCGATTCGTCTCCGGGGCGTTTATGGAAATTTGTCCGTCGCCAATTGCGTTGGGAATTTTGCTGGCACTCTGTCTGGCAACGGTGAGCGCGTGTCGTTGGAGCGCCCGGAGATCGTGATCAATCCGGATGGAACTACCCGCACTGTTTGGGTGTCGGTGGACGAAGTTACTTACGGCACCGGCGGCCAGTGGGGCCATTGGAGTGGTGGGGGTGGGAGCAGTTTGGAACTCATCGACGCGCGCGCTGATCGTCGATTCGCCGGCAACTGGGCGGACAGTGATGAGGATGGAAAGGGACGCTGGAGCACTATCGAGGTCACCGGCGTCTTGGATCATGGCGCTCAGACGGCGGACAGCTTGCACGTTGGTTTGCTCGAGGAAGGCGAATGCTTGCTGGACAATCTGGAAGTCATCGGACCTGGCGGGACGAACCTCGTCATCAACGGAACGTTCGAAGATGAAACCGCCGGCTTTACGGTTCTGGGCAACCACATCCGTTCGTCGTTTGAAACGACCGAAGGCGAGGCCAGTGCGCGTTCACTGCACATTCGAGCGAGCGGTAATATGGACACCGGCGCCAACCGCATTCGATTCCGGCTTTTGCGTCCACTGCGGGCTGGAGAAACCGCGACGATTCGGGCGCGGGTTCGTTGGCTCAAAGGTTGGCCCGAAGTTTTGTTACGCCTTCACGGCAATTGGCTCGAAGCCACCGGCCGGTTAGATATCCCGGAGGCATTGGGCACTCCCGGCGCCGCCAACACGCGGGCGACCGCTAATGCGGGACCCGCGTTGACGCACGTGGAACATCTCCCGGTGTTGCCGACGGCGGGGCAGCCGGTGGTGGTTTCTGTGCGCGCCGCCGACCCGGATGGCCTCAGGTCGCTCACGTTGAACTGGCGGACGGACCCGACATTTACTTACACGTCCGTGGCCATGCTCGACGACGGTTCCGGCGGCGATCAGGTAGCGGGCGACGGCGTTTTCAGCGCGACAATTCCTGGTCAAACCGCTGCCACGTTGGTGGCCTATCACTTGACCGCAACGGACGACGCCTCGGCTCCCGTGACCACGGCCTTTCCGGCCGGCGCGCCGGACCACGAATGCTTGGTCCGGTTTGGGGAACCAACGGCAGCCAACGCGTTTGGGACTTACCGTCACTGGCTTACGGCGAAAGCATTGGCCACCTGGCGTGCCCGACCCAACCTCAGTAACGAGCCCGTGGAAGGAACGATGGTTTACGGTGGCTTTCGGATCATCCATGGGGTCGGGGGCCGCTATTCGGGTAGCCCTTATCACCAGCAGTTTTCCTCGCCCACGGGTGAATGCCATTATGTGTGGAAACTTCCTGGAGACGACCTCCTCCTCGGCGCGGATAATTTCAATAAAGTCCATGCTCCCGGCAATGGACCATTTGACGACGACACCATCCAACGGGAGCAAACCGTTTTTTGGATGGGGCGCCAGCTTGGCCTCCCTTGGCTTTATCGGCGCTACGTCAACGTCTACGTCAACGGGGTCAAACGCCGCACACTGATGGAGGACACTCAGGTTCCCGGGGGCGACCTGATGAATTCGTACTTTCCCGAGGATGCCGACGGGAATCTGTTCAAAATCAATCCGTGGTTCGAATTCGATTCGGGCACCGGAACCTCGATTGGTTTCAACAATGAGGCGTGGTGCGATCTGAACGAATACACCACCACCGGCGGGGTTAAGAAATTGGCCCGGTACCGTTGGAATTGGCAGCCACGCGCGGCCAACGGAACGGCCAATGATTACAGCGACGTCTTTGCACTCGTCGATGCCGCGAACTCGCCATCCCCGGAGGGATTTGTGGATGGGCTCGAGTCGCAGGCGGATATGGAGCAGTGGCTGCGGACCTTTGCCCTCAATCACGCCGTGGGGAATTGGGACAGCTTCGGAAATCAAAACGCCCAGAATATGTACGCCTATAAGCCCGAACACGGTTTGTGGCAGTTGTTCATGTGGGATGTGAACATTGTCTTAGGTAATGCGGGATTCTCGGATGGCCCAACGGGAGACGACCTGTTCAAATACAATTTTGCCGACGGAGCGATGGGGCGGATTTACAGCACGCCCAAATATCGCCGCGCGTACCTGCGTTTTCTCAAAGAAATCGCGACCGGCCCGATGCACCCGACGCGAGTCGGTGCGTTGATTGACTCCAAAGTGGCGGCATTTCAGGCGGCCGGCGTCAATAACAATACCGGCAACTCAATCAAGTCGTGGATTAGAACCCGCGTCACTTATATTTTGTCACAAGTAAACCAGGTTCAAGCGACGTTTTCTGTGGTGGCCGACGGGGTGGTTGGCGGGGCGACCAGCCAAAATCTAATCACACTCTCAGGCAGCGCTCCCCTGGACGTTCGCACGATTCGAGTCAATGGAGTCGAAGTTCCGGTGACTTGGATCAACGACACCGATTGGGTCATTCCGGTCACGTTGGAGACCTCCGTTAACCGCTTGAGGATCGAGGGACTGAGTTCCCGCGGCCAGGTGGTCTCCGGCACGACTCGGTTGCTCACCATTCGATACACCGGAACGGTTGAGCAGGCCTCGGATAGACTGGTTTTCAGCGAAATCAACTATCGCCCGGCGACTCCGGAGGCAGAGTTCGTCGAACTCTTCAACGCTTCGGCGCAGTTTGCGTTCGATCTGTCGGGTTGGCGCGTGAGCGGACTCGGTTACACGTTTCCTCCGGGGAGCATCTTGCCGGCGGGACAACGGATGGTCCTCGCCGCCGACCGGGCCGCCTTCTTGCGCGCATACGATCCTAACCGGGCGCTCGCCCACGACACTTTTCCCGGAGCGCTTTCGCCGGACGGCGAAACGCTCCGATTGGTAAAGCCGGGAGCGACCCCCGACGCGGATGAAACGATCACTGCGGTCACCTATTCGGCGCAAACGCCGTGGCCCAGTGGTGCGGCCGGCGGTGGATCGTCGCTCCAACTGATCGATGCCTCGCGCGGTGAAGATGAACGGGTGGGCAACTGGGCCGTCGTGGCGCCGCGGAACCCGAATGCCGTGACGTGGAAGTTCGCGACCGCTACCGGACTCGCTGGCGAGAACAATACGGTCCAGCTTTACTTGTCGGGATACCCGCCGGTGACGGATTTGTTGGACGCCGTCGGGACCTATTGGGGTACGATTACTTTGGGCGCGCCCCAGCCGTATGGGGTGTCGTTCTATCGCGAAGCGGGCGTGCTGGGCGCTGAC
Organism: Verrucomicrobiales bacterium; assembly: GCA_003445095.1. GTDB lineage: Bacteria > Verrucomicrobiota > Verrucomicrobiia > Limisphaerales > UBA9464 > UBA9464. The sequence continues at coordinate 1,251 of DLVS01000099.1, read as the reverse complement.
TTTCTCTACGATCCGAACGACCCAACCAAGCGTGGGACGATGACCGGCGTATCCCAGAATGGCCTCGACCTCAGATTCGACTTCGACGGAGAAAACTACTTCACGGGAAAGCTATCGTCGGACGGCAGTAAGATTACCGGCGCCTACCATTTCCCCGGTTCCACCACGCCATTTTCCTTCTCGCGGCAGAATCCGGGTGGCGAAGTGATCGTGGATGATCTCTCGCTGGTCGCGGGTAACCAGCCCGAAGTAGGTGCCAACCTGTTGTCCAACGGTGGATTTGAAACACCGCTAGTAGGTTCGTGGACTCTGAATGGGGCCCACGTCGCGAGCGACCGGGCGACGGAGCAAGTCCATCGCGGCTCTCAGGCGTTGCGCCTTAAAGCAACGAGCGGCGGCACGGGTAGTGAAACCAACGCGCTGATACAAGCGGTCGCGAGCCTCATATCAGGTCAGCCATACACGCTGAGCTTTTGGTATCTCGGAAGCACCAACGGCGCGGGAGTCATGTTGCGACTCGGTGACGGCGCGGTGGAAGTGCCCGTGAAGCTTGATCCCCCAAAAGATCCTCACGACGAATTCACGCCCGGCTACGCGAATACGGTTGCCGATGCCCTGCCTCCGTTTCCGAATCTATGGCTCAATGAAGTGGCACCCGATCCGGCGACGGGCGTGGCCTTCGTTGAACTTTTCAATCGCGGCACCAACTCGCTCGATCTGGGAGGTATTTTCCTCAGCGACACCCTAACGGACCCACTGCGCGATGCGTTCCCCGCGGGGTTGACACTGGGGAGCGGCGAATTCCTCGTGGTGAAGCTTGATGGGACGGGGGCGATGGCCGAGGCCAACAATCTCCATAGTTCGTTTATTTCCGGGGCCGCCGCTGGGACGATTTATCTAACGCGTGTAGCCGACTCGCACACGAACCTGGTGGATTTCCTCCGCTGGAATGGCCTGCCGTCCGGGCGAGCGTACGGGCATTTCCCGGATGGCAGCCCCCATGACGATCAGGAGTTTTCCTTGCCTACTCCCGGCGCGCCGAACTCGCTCGCAGTGCCTAACCTGCCCATTCGGATCAACGAGTGGCTTGCCAGCAACAGTCGCCTCGCTGACCCGGCCGGCGGGGCGAATAGCCGCGAATTTGATGACTGGTTCGAGTTGTACAATCCGAATGGTGTCGCCGTGAATCTCGCGGGTTATTTCCTGAGCGATTCAATCGCCAATCGAACGAAGTTTCAGATCCCAGGGGGA
>DLVS01000691.1 GCA_003445095.1 Verrucomicrobiales bacterium | reverse complement strand
AGCTGTGTAGCCGACGATCAGGCGCCCTGCGCGATCAATTGTTCCGCTCGTTACGAAACCGGACGGCATCTTCGCGCGGATTCCCTAAGCGCGCGCGCCGCGCGAACTGCAAGTTGGACTTCGATTTCGCCGTCGCTTGGGCCAGCCGTTCGGACAATTTGTTTCGTTCGCCTTCAAGTTCTCGTACTCGCTCCTCCAGCGACTTAATCGTACGATCGGCTCGCGCGAGTTGCTTTTGCGTCGGATGGGTCTGCGCGGTGGCCAGCGATTTGATCAGTTCCCGTTTCTCTGTTTCGAGCCGAGAGCGGGATTTTTCGGCCTCGGCCAAGAGGGAAGCGAGTTCGGTTTGCCGAGCCCTTCCGTCCCGTAACGCCTCGCGGAGTCGAGCGGTTTCGGCGTCCAACATTTGGACCTGCGCCACTAATCCCGGGTCGGGAACAGTGGCACCACGGCCGGAGTCTGGCGCGGGCTTAGGTGGCGTCTGCAAGATCGCCAACCGATCTTCCGCGGCCCGCAATTGGGCTTCCAATTCCGCGCGTTCCTCCTGCTCGGCGGATAGCTGAGTTTTCAAAACATTCAGGTCGGTCGCTTGTTCCGTGAGGGCTTCAATTCGAGCAGCCAGCTCACGGTTTTCTTGTTCGAAACGTACTGACTCCCCCGTGACCTGAACCAACTTCGCTTCTAGTTGGCTGGCCGTGATCGCGTGGCGTTCAGATTCTGCCCGAGCCAATGCCAGATCGGTTTCCAATTGCTTCACCTTCACGATGCTTTCTTCCGACTGGCGCGCTCGCAAGTCGCGCAACTGTTGCTCTAGTTTGTCGCGGTCGGCCATCAGCGATTGGTTCTCCCGCCCCGATTGTTCCAACTGCTGTTGTAGCTTGGTCAGACGCTCCGTCAGATTCGCAATTTGTCCGCCTCGATCCGTTTCTGTTTGCAGCTCCTGGACCTGGCTCTTCAACGTCGAATTCTCGGCCGTCAGCGCTTTCACGTCGACTTCGCGCAGCCGTTTGAGTTCGGCCGCCGCCAAATTGCGAAGACGTTCGAGTTCCACGGCCTTCTCCTGGTGTTGCGTTACTTGTTCGTTCGCCGCCTTCAGGGCGTCCCGAGCCTCTTCGAGCAAGACTTTGTCGACGAGATTCTTGCGTTCGGTTTGCTGCGACTCGAGCTGGGAGAGCAGTACTTTGTTCGTCGCCTGCAAATCGGTAATTCGCTGCACCGCCGCCTGCAATTCCTTGGGATCCACCAGGGCTGGCTGGGCAGTTAAGGCTTCCCGTAGTTTGGCTTCCAGGCGCTGCTTCTCGGTCTGCAATCCGGCAATCTGGCTGGTCAACGCGGTAAACTGTTCGATGACTTCATTAGCCGGCTGAGTTGCGGCGGGCTCGCCCACAATGACCGCCGCCGGGGCATTGGTCACGGCCGGAAGGATCGCCAGCTTGTCCGCGACGTAACGTAATCGATACGCCACCACTCGTTCGTTCCAGTTCGGATAGCTCCGTTTCAGCGCCTGCAACAAGTCCCGAGCCTGCTCATAACCTTCCCGTGCCGCGGCAAGTTGACCCGCTTCCCGCTGCGAATCCGTCCGCTGAATCAACTGATAGACGACGATGAAGTCGTCGTCCGGCCCGGCGAGGACCGAAAATGCCAGCAACGAGGCGATGGCCATGAGACGACGGAACACGTGGATGGTGATAACCAATCGCGAACGTGAACGCCAGCGGGACCTTTGCGAACTCCAGGCGCGCCAGTGCGTCGTCCTTCCCCCAACTGCCAAGGCCCGATTCACTCGAGCTTGACCGTCTTCTTCAATTTGGCGCTGCGCACGGCGGCATCCACGATCTCTTGACCGAGCCGGCTAATCGGCAGGCTAACGGGTCCTTCCAAGGGAACACCCCGGTTCAGGCAGTGCAGCAGGTATTGTACGGGGTTTTGGTTTGGCGCTTTGGGCGCCGGTGCGGGCAGAGCGTGGGGAGTCGGCTTCTTGCGCGTTTGGATCGTTACGAAATCGTCGTAGTCGTAGCTGCTCACGGTTCCGTCGGTCCCGAGGATCACGAAGCCACAACGGGGCTGAGGTTGAATGACCCACGGGTCGGTGAAGGTGCCCCAGCGGGTTTCGAACTTGGAGAGTCCGTGGGCGTAGCGAGCCACGACGATACTGTGTTCATCCACCTCCAACCCCACGGGTTCATCCACAATCGCGGTGACTTCGAGCGGGCGGCGACCACCGTGATACCAGGTGCCCAAAGTCGTGCCGTAACCCAAGTAATCGAGCAGCGACCCGCCGCCATGAGCGCGTTTGTAGAACCAAGAATTGGGCTTCTCTTTCGCCACCTGCTCCGGAGTCTTTTCATCTTTGTCGGCCCCGTGAAATAACGGCCCGCGGTTGCCGCCAAAATGCCACACGTTCAGCACCTCGCCAATCGTCCCCGAAGCCACCAACTCATGCGCCTTGCGATGCGAGCCCACCCACTGCAGCGGCCAATTGATCATCAGCGTTTGGTTCGGCGCCATCGCCTTGATCATGGTATCCGCCTCGCGGAGGGATGCGGCGAAAGGCTTCTCCACCAGCAAATGAGGACCGTACGGCGCGACCTTCTTCACCCAATCACCATGCTGCGAAGCCGCGGGACACAGGATCACGACATCCGGTCGCGTCTTTTCCAAACAGGCACGATAGTCGGTGAAGGCCCGGTCGCGCGGCACTAATCCTTTGCGGATCGCTTCTTCCATTCGTTGGGGTTGCTCGTCGCTGATCCCGACGATTTCGGCTTGCGGATGCTCCTGCGTGTAGCGGAGCAGGTCGCCCATGTGAAAGTGGTCGAAATTAATGCCGGCAATTCGCCAAGTGCGCTTCTTCATAAAAACGAGGGCGGAACGCTGCCTAATCCGATGAACCGTGCGAAGTGAATTTGTGGTGTCGCCTTCGAAGTTTTCTCGTTGGGGAAGCGCCGCGGCGAGCGGTCATGCGCCGGAGTTGCCAACGGTGTGAGTGCTGCTGGTAGATTCAATGGACCGGCTGACAGGTCGGCGATGCACGGCCTGAATTGTTAATCGCTACGCGTCCTTGAAGCCGAACCTCGAGTGCCAATAATAGCCAGACATGATGCACATTGGGATCGGGCTGTTAGCCATGTTGCTGGTGGCCGGATGTGCCGCCACTGGGAACCAAGATCGTCGGCCCCAGGACGGTTCCCGTATCGTTGTTCAGTTTGAAATCGGGTCGGACGGGCATCCGACCAACATAGAGTACCCGCCTGGTGTCACGCCTGAGCAGCGCCGTAAAATCGAAGCAACGCTGGCCAAAATGACTTGGCAGGAGCCGATTCGGGAGGGTTGGCGACAGATGGCTTTTGAATTCAAATAGCGTCACGGGGGCAACTCAAGTTGTCCAAGGGGGATTTCGGGAGGTTCGCGAACGGCGGCACCCGGCAGAGTCCACTTGCGCGCGGCCGCCTCAGCGGCACTGTGCCCGCGACGTGTCGGATGATTTTTCAGATGCCGCCCTGGTGCTGGTAGGGCACGGCTCGACCTTGAATGCCGACTCGGCAGCGCCCACTCGGCAACACGCCGCGGAACTCCGTCGCCAGGGTCTCTTCGCGCAAGTAGTGACCGCCTTTTGGAAGGAGCACCCGACGCTCGCCGGCGCCCTCCGACAGGCGTTCACGCCCCGGGTATTCGTAGTGCCGCTGTTCATCAGCGAGGGTTACTTCACCGAAGAAGTCATTCCGCGGGAGCTAGGTCTGCGACGCGATGGGGATGCGACTTTTTCCCGGATCCAACGCCTCGGTAATCAGCGGGTCTACTACTGCGGTCCCGTCGGCACCCATCCGAGCATGACGGGCATTATCCTCGCGCGGGCCGCTGAGGTCGTCCGGCAGTTTCCGGATTCCCAAGGGCGAGTGCCCGTCTCCGCGTCGACGACGCTGTTTGTGGCCGGGCACGGGACGGCTAACAACGAAAACTCTCGCAAAGCAATCGAACAACAGGTCGAACGGATTCGTGGCCTCGGTCAATTCGCCGCCGTCCATCCCTTGTTCATGGAGGAAGAGCCACGCATCGCCGAATGCTACCAATTGGCCAAGACGGATGATCTGGTCGTCGTGCCATTCTTCATTAGCGACGGATTGCACAGTTATGAAGACATTCCGGTTATGTTGGGAGCCCCGGAAAGCCAAGTGCAGGCCAGATTCAAGGCCGGGCAGCCGACTTGGCTAAACCCGACCACGCTCAACCGAAAGCAGGTTTGGTACTCGCCCAGTATTGGACGAGAACCTCATTTGACCGACGTGATTTTAGAGCGGGTCCGCGAATCGGCGGGATCGACCGATCCCTCGCTTGATTAATTGAGGTTACTGGCCGACGGATCTTCAAGCAACTGTCGAAGGGAGTTACCCTTCGTGGTAGCCTGGTCGCGCCGCCGCGCGACACCTGCCCATGCCCACTTCTCTCGACTCGCCGGTCAAGTCGCCGCCCGAACCAACCAATTGGTCGGTTACCATGCGGTGGCATGACCTTCTATTCGCTCATTGGCCCGTCGCCGCGGACCTTTTGGCAGCGCAGTTGCCCCGCACTGATCCTCCACTCGAGCTCGACACCTTCGAAGGACAGGCGTGGCTGGGAGTGGTTCCATTCCGCATGAGTGGCATTCGTTGGCGAAGATTTCTGCCACTTCCGGGAACGTCGGCGTTTCCTGAGTTGAATGTGCGCACCTACGTCCGCGCCAACGGACGGCCCGGGGTGTGGTTCTTCAGCCTCGACGCCGGGTCAAAGCTGGCCGTACGGATTGCACGATGGACCTACCATCTTCCGTACTATGACGCCGACATCGCTTGCGAAGTGCAGTCCAACGGCGTGGTCAACTATTCAAGTGAACGGACGCATTCCGGGGGCGGCACGGCAACGCTGGCGGTTTCGTACGAAGGGTTGGGGGATCTTTTCGCGGCCCAATCAGGCTCACTGGAGCACTGGTTAACGGAGAGGTATCGGTTGTTCGCGGCAGATTCGCGCAGGCGATTGTGGCGGGGAGAAATTCGGCACTCCCCTTGGCCGTTGCAACCCGCGAAGGCGACCTTTACCCACCTCAACATGACCACCCAGTTGGGGTTCGCGCTGCCGAGTTCCGAGCCACACCTACTGTTTGCCCGCGAACTTAGCGTGAAGGCGTGGTGGCTGACGCCCGCCTGACGGTAGAACCGGAGGGAAGCCTGTCGGAGCGTCGCCCGCTGAATTCACGAAGTCGCGGGACGCAGTTCCCTGGGCGTAATTGGCAGTTCTAACTTCTCACCTAGGCGGAGAATCGCGAGTGGCGAAGTCACCCCAATTCCTTTGGATAGTCCGCCTCGGCGAGAATGCCCCCTAAATGGCCTGTGAAGTTGCCTGTGTTTGGGAATCGATTTCAGACGAACGGGCCCGCGAAGAAAGATGGGGCGACCCTGCCAGCGATCGTTACTCAGAGCGCGGTAAGTCAAGAGATGACTTCCTGATCGGTGCCTACCTCAGGCTCTACCCCAAACACCCGGGCGCGCAGTTCGCGTAGGGTAAATACTTCATTCTTCAGTCCGACCATCGGCCGGGCGGCTTCCCGCCGCTTGGGACTGAAGCGCTCTCGTAAGGCCGCGAAAACTTCATTCACAAAGGCCCGCGTGCCCAAAACTGCCCCATCGTTGAAGTAACGAACCTTGAGGCGGAGGTATTCTTCGAGCGCCGTCGCCCGGACAATCTCCTTCTCCTCTGGCAGGTCGCGCGAACGGTTCCGCAATGGAACGTGTGACTGACGTTCGGCTTAATTGTCTGAATTGTCGATTTGCTCGGATTCAAAACTCGCTCATGGTTGAGGCGCGGCTCAAGCTAGTTGAACCACCCTGCGCAACCTGCGTCGGCTCCTCGCGGTGATAGCGTTCACAGGACAACTCAAATGCCCCCCAGCTCCAACTTTGTTCTCCGTTGGTTTTGTCGTCCGAAAGGCTTGGCAGTCGTTCCGCTGCTCCTAGAGCTCGCGAGAGTCTTAGCGGCAGAGCAAACGTTGACTTGGACAGATCCAGGAGCCGGCGCGGTCCTACGTGTTGGACAGGTCTATCCCTTGGTGGCGTCGGCAAGCAGTGGATTGCCTGTGACCTTCCGCGTAGCGGCAGGACCTGCGATCATCAGCGGCGAAACGATTAGCGTCACCAACGTTGGAACAGTCATCCTGGTCGCGAAGCAGGCTGGCGACGCAACGTACTCACCCGTGACCCAGACGCGACGCCTTAATCAAGTTGCGGTTCACCTAACGCGAGTGGGTGGCTACGACACTCCCGGGAACGCCGCCAAAGTGGAAGTTGTGGGCAGTCGCGCTTATGTCTCTGACAGCGTGGCAGGCGTGCAAATATTCGACGTCGGTGACCCAACGACGCCGGTACTCCTCGGCAGCAGCGGTTCAGGGACTTTCAGTAGTGTCCAAGTGGTTGGACACCTCGCCTATGTCGCGGGCGGCGATGCGGGATTCGAAATCCTGGACGTGAGTAATCCGGCCGCGCCAACGCGCGTCGGCGGTTCCGACCTGTCGGGCTCGGCCGTACAAGTGGTCGATGGCTTGGCATACTTGGCTGGGCGGGAAGGGTTGCAAATCCTAGACGTGACCATTCCAACGGCTCCAATAGTAGGTACCCACCGCACGGATGGAGACTGCCGCGGAGTACGAGTCTTGGGCAACTTGGCGTACCTCTCGGCAGGTAGCTCAGGCCTACAAGTCTTGGACATAACGATCCCATCGACCCCCAAACAATTGAGCGGCTACGGAATCAAGTCGGGAGCCTGGGACTCAGACATCGTTGGAGGTTTGGCTTTTGTGGCGAGTTATATGGGAGGCATTCAGGTTTTAGATGTCAGCAACCCACAGAGTCCCAGTCTTGTCGGTACCTATAGTCAGAGCGACCGAGCACTGACAGTCCAGGTTGTCGATGAACTCGCTTTCGTCGCTGATGCCACCGTCGGATTGGTGATTCTTGACGTAGCAGAACCAACGTCGCCCGTCCGCGTGGGTAGTTTCCCGTTTCCTCAGATCTTGCAGAACATAAAAGTTGTGGGGAACCACGCTTACCTGGCTGACGGGACTTCAGGCTTGATAATACTTCGTGTTGATCGAGGAGTTGCGCAGACGCTGGATTGGGCTCAGCCGGCCAACGATGTAGCGCTGCTCACGGGAGAGTCATCGTCATTTATTGGCTCAGCCAGCAGTGGGTTACCTGTCACTTACCGGGTGGTCACCGGGCCGGGAGAGATTGCCAATGGAGTTTTGACCGCGACAAACTTCGGAACGGTAGTCATCGAAGCGGAACAAGCAGGCGATGCGACTTACCTGCCCGTCAAGGAGAGACGGGCAGTGAACCCTGTGGGCGTCGCGTTGACGCGCGTAGGCAGTTACAACATCGGCGGGGTCGCCTTTGGCGTGCAAGTCGTGGGCAATCTTGCGTACGTGGCCGTGGCGGACGGCGAGGAAGGCTTAAAGATCTTGGATGTATCCGATCCGACGAGGCCGGTCCTGGTCGGCAGTTTCGACACGAGTGAGGATGCATTTACAGTGCAAGTGGTGGGGAGCCGCGCTTACCTGGCGGCCGATGCTGCCGGTCTGATCATTTTGGACGTAAGCAATCCGAGCTCGCCTCGCCTCTTGGGAGAGAACTCGATCGCAAGCGAAGCCTACGTAGTTCGAGTGGTGGGTGACCTCGCCTACGTAGCGGATAATACCAACGGGCTACTCATATTCGACGTAAGCGATCCGACCGCTCCGAAATTGAAGTCAAACTTGAATCTCGGGCCGGCGTTTAGTGTCGAGCCAGTCGGCGATTTAGCCTATGTGGCAGGACCGATGCTGAACATATTTAATGTTAAGAATCCGGAAGTACCGACACTGATCAGTCGGTTCCGCGTTAGCATCGCCCATGATGTTCAGGTGATTGGTAACCTCGCGTTTGTGGCCAAAGGCGATGGGCTGGAAATCATCGATGTGAGATTACCGCAAGCTCCCTGGTTCGTAGGTAATTACCAGAAGCCCGTCGGATTTGGATTTGCGGTTCACGTGGTGGATAACCTTGCGTTCCTTGCGAGTGAGGGAGGCGGACTTCATGTGGTTGACGTGAGTCAACCCGAAGCGCCCCGGGCGGCCGGCAGCTTCATGGCCAGAGACACTTGGGACGTCCAGGTGGTTGGGGACCTTGCCTACTTGGCGGATGGGGCGGCGGGTCTGCAAATCTTGCGATTGGAGAAACGGATTGCCCAGACGCTCTCCCTGGGAATTCCGTCGACGCTCTCTCGCCTCCAAACTCCGTTCGTGTTACCTCGGGAAACGAGCCGCGGGTTGACGGTGTCGTATAAAGTATTTGGTCCCGCCGAGATCGTTAACGGCAACGAACTCATGCTAATTGATAGAGGCCAGGTGGTAGTGCAAGCGGATCAAACTGGGAACGAGCACTTCGCGCCTCTGACCCTCCGTCAGACGTTTATGGCTCTCTTTCCACCTCTCATGGAACCAGCAAGGCTTGAAGAGGGAAGACTGGTCCTTTCTTGGACTGGAGGGAGTCCGCCGTTTGTCGTTCTAGAGCGGGCTTCACTTAGTGGGGAGCCACGAGCGATCAGCCGCACTTCCGACAGATCCTGGACCGTGGACACCGATTCCTACTACGGCAGTTTCTATCAAGTCCGCGATTGCTGCCCCTGATCGCTTAGAGGGCTTCGCTCGCTGATTATTCTAGGCTCGAAGTGTGTTCACACCGAGCGACCTTCACGCGTGTTTTTCGTTTTTTCGCGGCGCAGTCCGAATTCAAGAGCCCACCGGGCGCAGCTCGCCCGGAGTAATCGGCATTTCTAATTTCTCTCCCAGGCGGAGAATCGTGAGTGGCGACGTCACGCCAATTTCGTTCGCTACCAGACGCCGATGAAGATCGTCGAGGCGGCCGATGGGTTCTCCCTTGAAGCCGACGATTAAAGCGGAAAGGGACGGGTCAATTATTAGAAAGAGAGGTTGCGCGGGTGGGAAACTTCGCTCTGGTTGGCGCATGCGTTTACCTCGATTGAAGGCGCCAGAGGGGCATACCGTCGCTTACTATCATTGTTTGTCTCGCGTCGTGGATCGGCAGTTTGTCTTGGGCGAGGTGGAACGGGAACAGTTCGTGCGGCTGATGCGCGAATACGAAGCCTTTTGTGGAGTTCGCATCCTCACCTACTGCATCCTCTCCAACCACTTTCATATTCTCATCGAAGTCCCGGAACGGCCGAAGGAGTTGCCCGGCTCAGAAGAGTTGCACAGGAAACTCGAACTCTTGTCCGGCACGGCCCTGAGCGCCGCGACGGCGCGCCAGCGGATGGAGATGTTTCGGCAAGCGGGCGATGCCGCGGGTGAACGGGCTTTCTGGGAACGGATCTGCGCTTCGATGTGGGATGTGAGCGCGTTCATGAAGCTCTTGAAGCAGCGCTTCACTCAGTGGTTCAACCGGCAAAAGGGACGCAAAGGCACGTTGTGGGAGGAACGCTTCAAGAGTGTGCTGGTCGAAGGCGCCGGCGAAGCGTTGTCCACGATGGCGGCTTATATCGACTTGAACCCCGTGCGCGCCGGGTTGGTAAAGGATCCCAAGGATTACCGGTGGTGTGGCTATGCCGAAGCGGCCAGCGGCAGTCGGCGGGCGCAACGCGGATTGCGCGCCGCCATCGCCGGCGGCGAGCGCGTGGCGGAAGCCAAGAACAAACTCCACGAGGCGCTCGTGAAGTATCGGGTCTGGCTCTTCGGACAGGGCGCGGAGCGCGAAGGCACCACCCCAGCAGGTCAACCATTGCGCAAGGGCTTTAAGCGAGAAGACGTGTTAGCCGTGGTGGCCGCCCGCGGCCGCTTGGCGATTCCGGAGTATCTCCGCCTGAAAGTGCGCTATTTCGCCGATGGCGCGATTTTAGGCACGCGCGACTTTGTGAACCGCATTTTCACCGCCTTGCGTCCGCGCTTCAGCGCCCAGCGCAAAGACGGCGCCCGGCGGATGCAGGGACTCGATCCGGAGCTCTTCACGGTGCGCGATCTGCAAGTGCGAGTGGTCGAATAAGCGGGGAACAAGCGGGTGGGATTAGTTCGCTTCGCAACACTGGCTGGCCTTCGAGAGCGGCGACAGGTTGAATGCCCGGGTGCGTTGGTTGGCGATCATTCTGACTTTCTGGGCGGCGGCCACTCAAGGTGCGCTTCGTACGGGGTGAGGAACTGATCGATTTGGCGCAAGTCGCACTCGAGCTTGCGATGCTGCACGCGGCGCCCGTCGGCATCGACGATCCCCACCATAACGTTATTGCCATGGAGATCGATTCCGGCCATGACTTTCTTCATACGGTCTCCTTTCGGTTGAGTTTGTTATCGTTGCTAGTGCTCTTCACAACGATGATGCCTTTACCGGAAGGAGGCCAATGTGTGCTAGGCCCTTAATGCTTATCAGATCTACATTAGTGACATACTGAATCTGGGCGGGGAGGGTGGGGGTCCAGGGCAGATCTATCTTGCTCGCGAACGGGCGGTGAAGGCGTGGCGGCTGGAACCCGCCTGAACGTAGAAGCTGAGGGAAACCTGTCGGAGCGTCGCCAGCGTCGGCCGCAAGGCAATGGAGTCACCCATTGCCTCCAGCGACACGACTTCCCAGATCGTGAACGTTATTCTGGCGGGATCCTGCTGGCTTCAGGTAGTCATGATTCAACCATCAGGCTGTGGCGGTTGAGCCCGGAGTGATCGGAAGAGGACCACGGCGCGGGCAACGTGAAACCAAACGCGTCTGGTCGAGCGTCTCTCTGCTGCGCCTCACGACTACTTTGGCTTCAGAACCTGCAGACGCGGGAAATATCCGCGAAGATAGCCGCGATCGATGGCTGCAATTCGGTTGGCTTGGGTCTGAGCGTGAGCGCCGATGAGGAAGTCTGGAACCAGATGTTCCCGCGGACCGCCTTCGCGCCGGTATTGTTTGAAGATCGAGCCAGCGACTTGGGCCGATGCGAGCTCCGTCGCGCTGAACGAAATCCCCAACGCGGCAAGGCTTTCACGAAATTTTCCCTCGTTCATCAGCAGGGCGAAATACTCCGCGGCCACGACATCGCAAATGACCAAGTCACCGTCGTTGTGAGCCTCGGCCAGAAGATCAACCCATTCCTCAGCGCTAGGCTCGTCCTTTGCGATGGCGATCAGCACCGAAGTGTCAACGGCCGTCGTCATTTTCTGCGCCGCGGGAGTTCGACGGGGCCGCGCAGCTCCTCCAGCCACTGGAGCGTCGTTCTGGCCGCCAGCTCCTTCCTTGCCAGGCCGACAGCGGAACGCATGCGCTCCCGATCGACCACCTTGGTTGCTTTTAGGCAATCCGCCTCTTCGTCGAACTCGATCACGGTGCCTGTATGCAGCCTCAGCTTACGCCGGATCGCCAATGGAATGGTGATCTGGCCCTTGCTCGTGACCGTCGCTTTCACGGCGGCAAAGTAAGGAATTGAGTAAGGAACTCAAGCGCCGCTCTGCTTTGCCGCCGGGTGACACCTCGAATCGCGCGACAGGGGCAGATCTATCTTGCTGGCGAACGGGTGGTGAAGGCGTCGCCGCTGGAGCCCGCGTAAACGCGGAATTTCCAGGTGCGTTCGCGCCGAGCGGCCGTCACACGTGTTTAGCGTTTTTTGCGCCGCAGTCTGAATTCAAGAGCCCACCGCGCGCAGCTCGCCCGGAGTAATCGGTAGTTCTAACTTCTCGCCTAGGCGGAGAATTGTGAGCGGCGACGTCACTCCGATTTCGTTCGCCACGAGACGGCGGTGAAGGTCGTCCAGACGCCCGATGGGTTCTCCCTTGAAGGCGACGATTCGATCACCGTCACGAAGGCCGGCACGGTGAGCCGGGCTCTCCGGTTCAACCCCGGTGACCAAAACCGCGCGATCGACGGGCAATTTGAAATGCCGGACGATTCGTGTCGGCAGGGCGGTATTTTGTCCAGCGAACCCCAACCACGCGCGCCGGATTCGACCGTCCTTGATCAACCACGCGGCGACGAACTGCGCCGTATCGCTCCCGATAGCAAAGCAGATTCCTTGCGCGGGCATGATCACGGCAGTGTTCACGCCGATCACGTCTCCACGCGAGTTAACCAATGGGCCGCCCGAGTTTCCCGGATTCAACGCCGCATCGGTTTGTAGGATGTCATCCATCAATCGCCCGGACTGCGCCCTCATCGATCGGCCAAGCGCGCTGACGACCCCGGCGGTCACCGTCTGTTGAAAGCCGTAGGGCGACCCCACCGCGACCGCGATCTGGCCAACGCGCAGTTCTCCGGAGTTGGCGAACTGCAAATGCGGCAGCGACGGCGCGTTGAGGCGCAAAATCGCCAAGTCTGTTTCGGCGTCCTCACCGACAAGCTCGGCCCGGAGAATTCGACCATCCGCCAACGTCACCGAAAACTCTCGGCCGCCGCGAATGACGTGGGAATTGGTGACGACAAATCCGTCAGGAGTGATGACGAAGCCGGAACCGGTCCCACCACGTTCGACTTGAATATTAACGACGGCTGGCGCGACACGCTCGGCGACTCGCGAGACAGTTTGCGAGTAGGCGTCGAGAAGGACGTCATCAGTAGGGGAAGTGGCCGCGCCACTGGGTCCATGAAAACCACCGTTGTGATGAAAGACAGGCTCTAATCGGGCCGGTTGCCATGCTGGGATCTGGGGCTGCAGACTCATAACCGAAATTCCGTTTACACGGCGATATCGGTCGTCGGTCGCGGCCGGGCAACTCTTTCACAAGTCAGGGTTTTGGCGGCGCGAAATGATTGGTAATCCATTGGAAGTCCGCCAGCTCTGTCGAGCCAATGAACGTGAGCGCCGGGTAGGGACGCGGGGTCGAGCCGTCGCCCGACTTCTGAACTTTGCTGAGCCCAGGCGTTTTGAATTTGTGAATTTCGCCGTGACTGTCGGCAAACATGAATCCACCCGCGTTGCCATGCCGGCCTGAGACCGCGTCCAACCAGGGCTGTCGCGAATAGCTGTTCAGGTTATCAAAAGGAAAATAGTGCGCGTCATTGATGCTGTTTTCGTGTTCGTCGAGCAGCACATACACTTCACTCGGACCCCGTGTGTTGAAGTCGCCCAGCTTGCGCACACTCTGATATCGCCCGCCCTGGTTGGCCGCGTAACCACTGGGTGGCCCCATCATCGCATTGGCGGCATAGCTCATGACGCGGGGAAGCAACAGACCGCCGGAGCGCAGCTTGCTGCGGTCGGCGGCACAATGAAATGAAGCGAGCGAGCCGATGTACCGGAACGTGGGGCTGTTGGTGATCGTCTTGTTGGTGATTCCGGAGGGCACTTGATCCCAAGCGCCGTCCATCCACGACGGCGTCCTGGGGTCGGCGAACGGACCGAGCGCCACATCTTGGAAGTCGCCCGCGTAGAGCGTCCATCCGAGTCCGAGTTGCCGAGCATTGTTCATACAGTGGACGCCGTGCGCTTTTTGTTTGGCCTTGCTGAGGGCCGGCAAAAGCATTCCCGCCAGAATGGCAATGATTGCAATGACGACGAGCAATTCGATCAGGGTGAAAGCGGCCAAGCGAATGCCAGGGTAGCGCGCAAAGGCGGGAACTGCGGACATGGAAGCAGGCTCGCGATCGGCCGGCTTCTGGCCTTGGAGTCGGTGTGTTTTGTTTCGGACGAAATTCTCGGTCGTGTCGATGAACCCACACGACAGACGCTTCCCTCGTTCCCCAAAGCAACTCCACGAGCCAGACGGATTTGAATGCGGCCGCGGTGGAACGCGGCCTTACCGTGTTCTTTGGTACACTTATGGGTGCCACGCCCAATTTTCTCCAAAGAATCCAGCTGCGGCGATTCCGCCAGGGACCCGCGGCGAGCTGGGCTTCGTAATATCAATCAACGCCCAATCCGGCAGTTTGGGTGTTTGTCGCGCGTTGTTCAGGTAGTCGTACTCGCGGTAGGTGAAACCACTATTCACGACCACGTACCGGTCCTGGTTTAGCGGATTCGGATAAATGAATACCGGCACGAACTGGTCGGCAGGATAGTTGGCCGACGGCGTCCGAACGCCGTTCGCGTTCCAGGGGATACCGAGTTGGGGCGAGACTCGGGCCAGCAGCGAATTACTCTGCGGGTCTCCCCACAACACAAGGTGATGCTGTGCGATATCTGACTCGGTAACTTCAGTGTCGTTCTTGAGGCGCACGTCGCCGCGGAACTGCTGCCGCCATTGCTCGACAGCTCGGTTCAACTCTCGCGTGGTCCATGTCCCGACCGCCGGATTCATGGGTTGGCCGGTCGGACGAACGAAGAGAAAGGAGTCCATAAAGGCGTCGTCAATCGGGCCTTGCAAACCGTGCTTCTTTCTCAGTCCTGGAGTGGAAGGGCGCCCGGTTTGCCAGCGGCCTTCGTTCCATTGGATCGAGGTGGTCCAAGAACGGTCTGACTCCGGACGGTCGGTTGTCAGCGAGACGCCATCTACCTGGACCACGACGGGTGTGGTCGGATCGAAGGGGCTTAGCCCAGGGGGAATGGCGAACGTGAGCGCGCGCACATTTTTTGTCAGTGCCACCACCGAGTTGGAATCTGGAACGAGGCGAGCCTCGACTCGGGCCGTTTCCCAGTGCTCGCCGAGCGCATCCACGGTGACCCAGGCCATCTGGTTGTATCGCAGGGTTGGGGTCTGGAAACGCACGGTTTGCGGAAGCGGATTGCGTCCGATCGCAGCCAAGGCATCTATCCGACGGTTCAACTCCGCCTTCGCTCCGGGTTCGTACTTGTGGCCGGTCTTCGGGCCGATGAGGTGGGTCAACTCAAGTCCCTCGCTGCGGAGCGCGCGCTCCATGGCCTGAGCCGCTTGGATCTGTTTGTCCTGTTCTCCGGTGTAGGCGACGAGCGGTATCATGGTGACGTTGAGAGGGACAGCCGTGGAGTCGTAGAGTTGCCAGAGCTTTTGCTCCCACGGCGCCGGTGTGAGGGATTCCTGTTGAAAAACCTTCAGGAATTCGGCGGTTTCGCTGAATCCGGCCCCGGGCGCGGCCGCTGCCCAGCGTGAGGCGAAGTGAGTGGCGAGGTGCCAGCAGGCGGCGCCTCCGAGGCTGAAGCCGCGGACCAACAGTCGGTTTGGATCGATGGGATACCTCGCTTGGACGTTTGCCAGCGCCTCCCATAGATCGGCCTCGCCAGCGAATCGCGAACCGTTGCAGTAGCGTCCGTACGGATGCAGCACAAAGGCGCCTCGTGGCGTGAACTCACCCAAGTTCCGGCTTCGGTCGTAGATAAAGGCCAGCTCGCTCAACTGCTCGCCGCGACCATGCAGCCAAACATCGAGTCGATAGTCGCGGCCGTCGTGGGCATCAAACGCCTCGGGTACGACCAAACCATAAGGCTGCACCGAGCCATCCACGCGTGACACGTACCCGCGAACCACGAGACCGCGCGCTTCCGTCCAATACGGCTTTCCGGCGCGGAGGGCGGCGGCGCGCTTGAAGCCTTCGTCGAGCTCGAACCGGGCCGCTTCGACTTCGTTGGTTTTGAAGAACTCGTCGTAGCGCAGAGCCCAGTCCACGGCCTTATGGAAAATCTGGACGTCGGGAATCAGGGCGCGCAGGCCGGACGGTGTGGAGTCCTGGTGCAAGGACGCGATCTCGGTCCCCAGTTTTTCTACCGCCGCGGTCAACTCGCGTCGCGCCTCTTCTGGAATCGCCACGCCGGGCGGCGGAATCCGGCGAACGCTGTCGGACTGGTTGTCAGCTGGCCCGTCTGCGAACAGCGCCCAAGGAACGACCCAGATTGCCAACACCAAGGTTTGATAACTCATGGATGAGCGGAAATCAGACGCGAATTCACTCTGACTGGCAATCGCGTTGGCGAAATGTCGATGAACAGGAGCCCATCCGAAGATGGTGGTGGCGGTAGCTCTGCTCCGGCGGAGCCGTGCGGTCCACGGACTGTGGAGACCAGTCGAGCGAGAAATGGCCAAACTTCCGTGT
>DLVS01000571.1 GCA_003445095.1 Verrucomicrobiales bacterium | reverse complement strand
ATGCCCAATCCGCCGGATTGAGAGATGACCCGTCCTTGGTCGCGAACGTTGAGTGTTGCCTGGCCTCGTTGTCCCACCGCCAGGCCGGTGGAAATTTGTGCGAAGCTGCCGGATCCAACCACGTTCATTCCGGCGCCTCCACCCGCAGCATCGGCGAGAAGAATGCCATTCGCCTGAAGTAGTCCGCCGTTAAAAAGATTAAGCCCGTTGTTGCAGAAAATTTCGCCGGTCGCCGTGAACGCGCCTCCGGTCTCGGCATACACGAAACCCAAGTCCAACTGGGCCTCGGCACAGGTCAATACGCCGCCATGTTTGAGCTGCGTGCCACCGAGCGGCTTGAAGAGATTGGCGACCGAAAGACGACTCCCTATTCCGTCAACCAGGGTCAGTGCCGAAAACGAACCCGGCATCAGGTTGTTCGCGCTAAGGACACCCCCGTTCTGAATCGTGATATCACTGCCCTCATTGATGAAAGATCCTTGGGAGGCCCACGTCCCGCCATCAATCGTGGTGTTTTGTCCTGAGTGTACGCCCTCGGCACACTGAATCCGTGCACCGTTGGCGATCCGCCCATAACCTTTGAATCGGCCAAACGCAGTCAAGAGCGCGCTACCGCCGTCGGCATCGACGAAGACTCCGTCCGTGGAAGACACTTCTACGCGCCCATTCGCTCGGACGATGATTTCGGCGAAGGGGAGTTCGGCAGAGTGCTTCCACGTTGCGCCAGCGCCCTCTATGAGCACTCTCAGTGAACCGCGGCTCTTATCGAGTGTTTGCGAGGTGACTTCCGCGCCGTTGCGAACGATGACCTCGCTGGGAGGAGATGAGCCGAGGGGTTGCAGGGAAGAGATTTTGGCGGTCGCTCCATCGACAATACTCTGCGAACCCAGTTGCCACTGCGTGACGTTCAAGGTGCCTCCTCCGACAATGGTCAGCGGCGACCCTAAACCGAAGATGCTCTCCACGGTGTAGCTTCCCGTGATGTTGAGGGTCGGCTGGCCGGTGACCAGTTCCCGAGTCGCTTGGTTCCCAGCGATCGTGACCGTCAACGGCCCGCGGTCGATGCTGGCATCGTCCGCAGCACCAGGGAATCGAGTGTGTTCAGGAAAGTTCGGTCCGTGCCAACGATTCGGGTCCGTGAAGTTTCCGCTGACGCTCTCCTCCCAACTAAAACGATCGGCCCGCCCGCGTGACGCCGCGAACATAACTGCGAGCGCGATACTCAATGTGGAAAGAACGCTAGCCGATTTGGGGTTCATATTGTGACTCGCTATGGCACGGATGGTAACAAATGCCTCTGGCGGGCAAAGGATCAAAGTCCACTCACGCCCCATCTGGGTGGCGGTGGCTCTACTCCAATAAAGTCAGTCTCCAACGTGTGCCACGCGGACGCGCACACTGGCGGCCCCGAAGAGCAGCTCACACTCCGTGCTACCGGACGGTCAACTGCACGGGTCGGGACCAGCGGCTCCAACGGCCATCCTCGGCCTGGGCGCAAATGCGCACACGATAGGTATGTCCCACGGTCAGGGACTTCACCGGGACGTCTATCAGTGGCACAACACCAGTCTCACCCTCTCCCAGTGATTCAATTTCGTAATGCCACGGTTGGCGAGGGTCGAAGGTTGGGCTGGTCGGATCAGTCACCTCGGCCAAGCGCCACCGAAGTTTAGTGGCGGTTGTCTCCGCAGGCAGTACCGGGCGAATAGGAATTGTTGCGGCGGAGGAAACAATGGAATCGGGCCCAGAAGCCTCGGGCGTCGTGGGTGGATTGTAACCCGTCAACAGGCGGTCGAGATGCGACTGACGTCGAGACACGTAGGCTTTCATTAACGCCGGCATTACCTCGAACCGCTGCTCCGGCTTTCCGAAATAGAATAAACCTGGCTGGCTCTTGCCGGCATCCACATGGGGCGAAGACATAATGGGGTGATAGTCCCACTTCGCACGATCGGCGTCGGCGAGTGACGGACCTCCTTTGGGGTCTGCAATCATCGCCGCGTATTCGTCAATGAGTCGTCCAGTTTGTTCAGAGTTGAACAGAAGATCTCGAAGCTCCGCCAACCGAGCTTGATAGGCTTCACGGAACGGCGAGCGCCGAAGCAATCCGGTCGCAAAAAAGATCTCACGACCGCCCCCGTACATATGGTCCCCCCAACTGAGATCCACGTCCCACGGAATCACCTGCCATCGTTTGGCTGCCAGATTGTGGTAGAAGTAGTAGTTCTTTCCCGCGTCCAGATCGTAGTGATGAACGCATTCTAGGATCGTCCGGTAGCTGTAGTAACGAGGCAAATCGACCGTCTCCTCCCACCACGAGTCAGCCGCCTGATTGGCCACAAGTCCGGCCCGCCGCCCGCCCGCCGTCACATTCTGGAGAAACCTGCGGATGTCGGCCTGATCGGCCGGCGCCCCTTTGGCGAGGTGCTCGGTCCTCGGCTGAAGAAACTGCATCTTGTAAGTGTTGCCGTCGGGCAAGCCGTGCTCCTTGAGGAAATCGCCGTCCACTTCTTCCGTCGCCAAATAGAGCCCCCAGAAATCACCCTCGTATTGATCCTTCGGGGTTTCTTCGGCATCTGTGATGACGCGGAAATGAACCCAGTGCGTCCGCGGCGCTTCGACACCGGCCAAGTTGAAGAGCCGGTAGGTCACGGCCTCAAACATTCCCAGTTCTCCCCGCATTCGGGTGTCTCCTTGTTGGATGCAGGCGCCCAAATTCAGTTTATCCCATTTACTCTTATAAGGGCGTCCATAGTAATCCCGAGCGGCAAAGCGATTCCCCGGATTGAAGTTGAACTTCCACATGTTCTTGCCCATCGCGTGCCGCCACTCGCCGCCGCGAGCGCGAAACTTGACATGGTCATACACCACGCCGTCATAGACCAGCGTGCCCGTGTATTTGTAAGCGTGCCGAGCCTCTTCATCGCCAAACTCGACCCGGTCCTTCCAGGTCGCGTTCTCGACCGACGACCGGGCGGCCAGCAAGTGATAGACCGGGACCTGCGTGAGCACTTCCGGACTGTAGGCTACCGGATTCCGGTTCGCCGCCGAGCCTTTCGGATCGACGGCTCCGTGCCACGCTGGAACGCCGGCATAGACGAAATAGCCGAAATTCCCTGTCGCGTCGTCGGCCGGCGGCAGCAGTACCGGTCCTTCCTTGGCCGACCGAATCCGATAACGAACGAGGCGTCGATTCTGCTGCATGGCGCTCGGCAATTCCGCTGAGAATTTGCCCGGACCTGAATTCGTCATCGGTACCGAGACCCACTGGCGCGAGAACTTAGGATCGCTTTTTGCCAAATACTTCCCCGGCTCGACGATCTGATACTCCAAGCTCGCGGCCGAGGGTGCCTTGTCCGTGGGAAATTCAGCCGTGATGCGAACCGCTTCACCTGGCTTGGGCTGCCGTGGTTCATGACGGGCCGCCGCGGGCGCAGCCACGGCCCACACAACACCCGTGAGCCAGACGAACAGAAGACAAGGCGCCCACTGAACTGCTTTCTGAAATCGGTGGCGGAGAAAAAGTGGACCCAAATTCATGGAGGTAAGAGCCAGTCGATCTGCGAAAGTTTTTGGCGACGTTGCCACGCGTCGAACCCCTCATCGGTCAGCAATTCGCGCAGCCTGATGGTAGGGTCTGCGACAGGGGATTGGGCTTTACCCGAGGGGACAGCGCCGGTTGAGGAAATCGGCGCGCCAGAGGTGTTCCACTGCTGGAGCTTGAACGCCTCTCGAAGATTCTCAGGGGGAACCCCAAAACGTTGGCCGAGATCGGCGAACACTTGAAACTCGGGATCACGATTGAACTTCCAGGCCTCGAACCGTTCGGGCCCCAACATTTCCCCCAGTTGGTTATCCAAAGCCTCCCGAGCCTGTTGATACTCCGGTGATTCTCCCTGCTCCGTCATATCGACTCGGACGCTGCCTCCATACGGCGTTTCGAGTGCCGCCCGCTTCGCATAAATCTCCCGAAATTCCGACTCGGTCACGCCGACGCCGGCGAGCTCTCGGCTGACGCGACTCGCGATGCCAGTCGTGCGCATTTCGTAGTCTTCCAGTTCGGTGGGTGAGAGCACCTGCCCAAGCTGCGCTTTCCGTTGGAGATTCAACTGTCGATACGCCTCGAGATACTCAGGCGTGCGCTGTAATTGAAAACGATCATAGAGTTCATCCGAAGCGGCCCAATACCTCTCCAAAACTTCCCGAGCACGTTCCCGCGTTTCAGGTGGGAGCGTGGCCAAGGCTGATTCGTAACGTTCGTAGGTCCGTGAGTGCCACGTGCGAATCGGTTCCAAGGGAACAACCACACCGAGAAGCTCGCGAATGATCTCCTGCTTCTCCAGTTCGACGACTCGCAGTTCTTTGCGCAGATAGTACCGCTCTCGGCCCAAAGTCGCCTCAACGGTGGTGCCGGTCTGTTCTTCCTCCGACTGCAAGGCGGCGATCTTTTCCCGGAAAGGCGCTTCGCGAGGCCGGTAGAAGCGCAGGATCTCCGCCAGAACGATATCGATCCGGATCTGTTTCGGACACCCCACCGACACCAGGTTGGTGAGGTATTGGCGGTAATCGTCCGACTCCAATGAGCTCCACTGAAACGGGCGACCAAGGTGACGCTCCGGAGACACCGTCGGGGCCGGCTTTCCGGGGACTCGGACCGACGCACTCTGGGGCGATTTCTGTCCGGCGGAGTTTGATGTTCTGTCGTCAGTTGGACGAGATGCCCGAACCACGTAACCCAGTGCAGCCGCTAGCGCGAGGCCTGAGATCGTGAGCAGCAGGATGGGAGTTCGTCCGTTCACGGGGGTGTAGACTTAGAGCGGCCGACACGGAGAAAGGGGAGCGTGCCGCCTTCGACGAGTCTTTGAAACGCCTCCTCGCCAACCACGTCTCGCAAACTCTTCCGAGCGGTTTCCTGTGACTCTTCCATCAAGCGCTGTCGTTCCTGGACGGAAGTTGCCGAATCATAAATTCGACGATTCGAATCCTGGATCGCCGCGCGCTGAACCTCGTACACCTGATTCAATACCTCATCTGGGATTCCCGCCCTCACAAAGGCGGCTTGATACATCCGATAGATCGGATCGCGCGCCCTCCGGAGTTCAGCCGTCCGCGCTTCCCCAAAGAGTTCCTCAGCTGGCCCACCCGTCGCCAACAACTCCGCACTGGCTTTGCCAAGGTCGAGCCCTTCTCCCAACACCGCCAAGCTCGCGGCGTCTATCGATCCCTGAAACCGACGAAAAACCGATCGCAATTCCTCCTGCGTCAAGGCGGCGCCGCGAAACTGGGATTTCAGCCACCCGGCCAAATTCGAGGTCCCCAGGTCGAAATCCGTCAACTCGTCCGTCGTCAGGAGTCCGGCCAAAGCGGAGCGTTGTTCCTTGCGCAAGGTATCCAGTTTCTGGACGTCGTCCTCACTCAGGGAACCGAAGCTCTCCGCCCGAATCCGTCCCACCGCCGCGCGGTATCGCTCATGGATAGCTCGCACGGCGGCGCGTTTCGCTTCAGGTACCGACAAGTAGGCCGCTCCGTTTCGCGAACCGGGAGCCTCGGCTAGGATTGCCGGCATTTCCAACGCCACTTCCGAACCCAACAACTCGCTGAGCAGCGCTCGCTTCTCTTCGAAAAGTGCAGCGAGCTCCGCTTTCCGGTAGCGGAGGCTCGC
>DLVS01000751.1 GCA_003445095.1 Verrucomicrobiales bacterium | reverse complement strand
TTCCGAGCTTTCGTCAGCCATCACGGCCACGGTCGCCGGGAATCGCGACTTCAGTTCATCCCGGGTCGCCGCCACCAGCCATTCGCGATGCTGCAGAACCCAGTGACACGCGGTCCCAGCCGCGGCCAGTACTTTCACGCGGGTGACCGGTGCTCCCGGGCCGCCCGGCGTCAGCAAATGCCCTTGCAGGCGCTCTCCTTCGATGGGGAGTTCGATCCCGAAACGATCGTGCGCAATCACCTGCTGGAGACAGGTCGCTAGAGCGCCAAAAAGTTCGTCGCGTTCCAGATACCGGCCCACGGCGCGGTTGACGGCGAGCACCGCTTCTTGTTCCAAGGAGCGCCGGCGTAGCTCCTCATCGGCCAGGAGGCGCTCCAACTCGGCGCATGCTCGGGCGGCGAAGATTTGCAACACGGCCAGGTCCTCCTCGCTTGGCTGCATCGGCTCCGTATGCAACACGGCAATGTGCCCGAGCGTGCGGCCGGCCGCATTCTTCATCGGCACGCCGACATAGCTGTCGGCCCCAATTTCTGTCAGCCAATGATCCTCGGGGAAGCGTTCCCGCAACCCGGTCCGGGTCGAACACACGTGGCCGGCGGCAACCCGTTGGCAGGGGGTGCCGGGAAACCGGTAGCTGAAGCCCGTGCCAAAGTCGGAACCCTCCCAGTAGGCGAGCGATTTCGATTCGAGGTCGCTCAGGCTCCGTGCCACGAATGCATAACGGGCTCGCAACGCCAGCGCTGCATGCCGAGCCAAGGAGCGGAAAAACGCGTCGCCCGTGGCCGCCGCCGTACCCTCGGCAATGACCCGGAGCAGCCGGCTTTCTGACGTTTGAGTGTGCTTAGCTTGTGCTGAATGGGCGTCCATCCGTCAGTCCCCGGTCGTAAACCAACGGGTTCAGAATGCTCGGTGGCGCGTCAGAAACAAACCCAAAGAAGACCCGCACATCTGCTGGCTCCGGAAACGTGTTGGAGGAATCCACTACGCGGCCGGCGGTAGCTTCCGGCAACCGAAAAACAATATCACGGCGACTACAAAGAGAATTGGGCGCGACGGCTCAGGAACGGAAACGAGTTCAATCTTATCAATGAAGGTCATTCCCGACGGGCCTGCCCAGTGATCTTCGGTGATTTCGAGGCCGAAGGATACCTTCGTCGGACCGCTGAACGCTGAAACGTCGACCTGAACACGTTTTGCGATGTCTGGGCCATTGATCGACCACAATCGTAATCCTCCGATGTCGAGGTAAGTTTCGGTAAACGGCTCAATATCCAACTGGAATCCCCACCGGTAGTAATCAAATGAGAGGGCGCCGATCCCAGTTAAGTCCAAGATCGTTGATTGCTCGATGAACTGCCCCGCGTGCCTTTGAGCGCTGAGGTTCGACGAAAATAGATACAGAAAATTGCTACCTTCGGTCGGAAACCCGAAATCAGGCGTGTTGGCAACGATGGATTCCATCACCGAATTGTTGCTGGTGCGAATCCAGTCAGATGGTTGAAGGCGTGCTTCCAGTGGATCCAAATTGGACGTCCCGACAAACGTGCTTTCAAAGCCAAGATTGGGACCTGCTTGGCCATGAACGCATTCGGGTGCGCCCATGATGAGCAGTAGGGCGATGAACGTGGAAATAGGTTTGATCATTGTTGGAGTTGGGCAATCGAGACACTGGAGCGATTAACAACTAATGGCCCGACCTGGTATCGGCGGGACAATTGTCCATATCGCGAAGGTCGACCCTGGTAAATTGATTTCTCGTACCTCGCCCTAGAATCGCGATCGGAGCCGTAGTGATCGGAGGGATCATTTATGTCGTTTCATCTGCGAGCGCAGGGTCGGCATTCCGAAATATCGGCACGTCCCTCGAAGATTGCCCGATGAAGAATTTCGAGATGAATCGGAAGGTTCACGAGGAGGCCGGCGGACTCAGCGACGAAAAGATAGACGAGGTCATTGCCGAGCTGGACGATTTCGCTGGTAACGCCGCCAAGAGCCTGAGCTATGACAACCAGCAGAAGGCGCGCATCAGGGCCAGGATTGACCTAGCCAAAGGCACGCCGGAGCACATCAAGAAATCGAATAAGGACCGGCAACGCCGGCGGCCTCGCGGCGCCCACGACGACCTGGCTTTCTGACTGATCCATTGCGGACATCCGTCGCGTCGACGGGTTCAGGTTTCCTTTCCGAACGCCGTGGTTGCAGCAGTTTGGCAACCAGGCCAGTCCAGCCCGTCTGGTGACTTGCGCCGACGCCCCGGCCGGTGTCGCCGTGGAAATATTCGTGAAACAGGATGCGGTCCGCGAAGTGTGGGTCGAGAGCGAGCTTCGAGTGGTAGTTCAACACGGGGCGAATGCCGTCTGGGCCTTTAAGAAAGACGTTGGTCAAACGACGGGAAAGTTCGTCGGCGATTTGGCTGAGAGGCAGGAAACGTCCGCTTCCCGTCGGATACTCCACCGTGAAGTCGTCACCATAATAGTGGTGAAACTTCTGCAGCGACTCGATGAGGAGATAGTTCACGGGCATCCAGATCGGGCCGCGCCAATTTGAGTTACCTCCGAAGAGGCCGTTCTTGGATTCGGCCGGCCAATAGGGGACCTCGTGAGTCATGCCTCCAGCGTCGAAGCGATATGGCTTCGCTTCATGGAATTTGGAAACGGCGCGAACGCCGAAGTCAGAAAGAAATTCACTTTCGTCGAGCATCCGGCGCAAAAGGCATTTCATCCGGTGGCCGCGCAGCAACGACAGCAAGTGCCGCGCGCCCATCCCGGACTTGTCCCATCGCGAAACCAGCGTGGCGAGGTCCGGACGGTTCTGCAGGAACCAGTCCATCCGTTCCTTGAACTCAGGAAGTGCGTCGAGCAACTCGGCCTCCAAGGTCTCGACGGCGAAGAGCGGAATGAGGCCGACCATCGACCGCACCTTGAGCGGCAGTCGGCGACCATCGGGCAGATGCAGCTGGTCATAGTAGAATTCGTCCTGCTCATCCCAGAGGCCAAGTGTGTCCTCACCCACGCCGTTGATCGCGGCGGCAATGTGGAGAAAATGTTCGAAGAATTTGGTCGCGATATCCTCGTAGGTGCGGCGGTGTCGCGCGAGTTCGAGGGCGATGCGGAGGAGGTTGAGCGAGTACATCGCCATCCAACTGGTACCGTCGGCTTGATTGATGCATCCGCCGGTCGGTAGCGGCGCGCTGCGATCGAAGCAGCCAATGTTATCGAGTCCGAGAAAGCCGCCCTGAAAGATGTTCCGCCCCTGTGCGTCCTTGCGGTTGACCCACCAGGTGAAATTGAGGAGCAGCTTGTGAAAGACGCGTTCGAGAAAATCTAAGTCGCCGGGATCATTGGGATTCGAGGCGCGTCGTTGCTTGCGATCCATCTGGAACACTCGCCAGGTGGCCCAGGCGTGGACGGGCGGGTTTACATCGGAAAAGGACCATTCGTAAGCGGGCAACTGACCATTCGCGTGCATGTACCATTCCCGCGTGAGTAGGACGAGTTGACCTTTCGCGAACTCGGCGTCCACCAGCGCCAACGGAATACAGTGAAACGCCAGGTCCCAAGCGGCATACCACGGGTATTCCCACTTATCAGGCATCGAGATGATGTCGGCGTTGTTCAGATGATCCCATTCGCGGTTGCGTCCTCCTTTGCGCTCGGCCGGCGGTGCGGGCTGGGCCGGGTCGCCCTTTAGCCACTCGCGCACGTCGTAGTGGAAGAATTGTTTCGACCAAATCATGCCCGCGAAGGCCTGACGCTGCACCAAGCGTTCGTCGGCGGTTGGAATGCCGTCCTGCAAGGCTGCGTAGAATTCGTCGGCCTCGCGTTGCCGCGTGGTGACGATGTTGTCGAAGTCGGCGAAGGAGCGAGGCTGCGGAGACGATCCGGGGAAATCTGGAGTGCGCCTCCTTCCGTCGGCGGCTACGGAGAGACGGACGCGCACTTCGGCCGATCCGCCCGCCGGCACATTCAAGACGTAGTGAGCCGCCGCCTTCGTGCCCTCCTTCGCGGAGTTCACGGCGTCGCGATTTCCATGGACGACAAATTCATGGAAGGCGTCTTTGCAGAAGCCTGACGCGTCGGTCTGGCCGTAGAGGCGCTGGCGGTTCGTCTCGTTCTCAGTAAACAGAAGCTCCGGTGAACCCTCGCAGCATAACTCGTAGGAACCGAGTTCGGGATGCTCAGCGATGACTCGCGCGGACGAAACGTCCGCGCTCCTGAGTTGGGGCTTGGATACATTGGGCTTCCAGGCCCAAGTATTGCGAAACCAGAGCTGAGGTAGGACGTGAATGGCTGCATTTTCGGGGCCTCGGTTGTGGACCGTGACCTTCATTAACAAATCCTCGGGCCCGGCTTTGGCATACTCGATGAACACGTCCCAATAGCGGTCGTCGTCGAAGATGCCGGTATCGAGCAACTCGAACTCCGGCTGATGGCAGTCGCCCTTGCGCCGCGCATTTTCTTGGACCAACCAATGATAGGGGAACTCCCGCTGCGGATATTTGTAGAGCATCCTCAACCACGAATGCGTGGGTGTGGCGTCGAGATAATAATAGAGCTCCTTGGCATCCTCGCCGTGATTGCCCTCGCCGTTGGTGAGGCCAAAGAGGCGCTCCTTGAGGATTGGATCTTTTCCGTTCCACAGCGCCAGGGACAAACACAACCGCGATTGATCGTCGCTGAATCCCGCCAGGCCATCTTCACCCCAGCGGTAGACCCGACTACGAGCGTGGTCGTGCGGGAAGTATTCCCAGGCGTCGCCGCGCTGGCTGTAGTCTTCGCGGACCGTGCCCCATTGACGTTCGGAGAGGTAAGGACCCCAGAGTCGCCATGGTTCGGTGCCGGCGTTGGCGGCGGCGAGACGAAGAGATTCAGCGGTGGAAGAATTCATGAGTCGGTCGTGGCCTGTTGGCGCGGGTGGAGGCGGCAGCCGAAAGATCCAAGACATCCCTTGACTCATCCTCCCGTCTCGAATCCCGGATACAGCGTCATGCCGCCATCTACAAAGAGGCTGGCTCCGTGAATGTAGTCGGAATCGTCGCTGGCCAACCACACACAAGCACGGCCGATGTCGTCCGGCTCGCCGATCCGTTTGTAGGGGATCAGCTTCATCAACGCCGCGTACGCTTCAGGCGTGCCCCAGGCTTCCATGTTGATCGGCGTGCGAACTGCGCCGGGGCAAACGGAATTCACCCGGATGCGGTGCGGCGCGACCTCCTGCGCAATGCTTTTCATCATCAGCATCACACCACCCTTGCTCGCCGCGTAATTCACATGGCCTGCCCAGGGGATCACCTCGTGAACGCTGCTCATGCAAATGATCTTCCCCGCGGCGCAGGAAACCTCCCGTCGGACCCCACGGCGCTTGAACTCGCGGACCGCCTCGCGCGAACACAGGAACTGGCCGGTCAAATTGACATCGAGGACAAACTTCCAGTCAGCCAAGGTCATCTCGTCGATCGGCGCGTCCTTCTGCAGGCCGGCGTTGTTTACCAGGATGTCAATCGTGCCGAACTCCTGGATCATTTTCTTAAACATCCCCTGCACTTCGGCCTCATCAGCGACATTGGCGCGGTGGGCATAGACGTTGGCGCCGCAACGCGACGCCTCCCGCACGACTGCTTCCGCGGCGTCGGGACGCGAAACATAGTTCACCACCACATCGGCGCCGGCGTGAGCCAACGCCAGAGCAACGGCTTGGCCGATGCCCGAATTGGCGCCGGTGACCAAAGCCTTTTGACCCTTGAGAACTTTATGGATCGGACAAGCCGGCATCTCGGCCTCCGGTAACCCCTCTTCGCGCAGGTGTTCGTTCATGAGTTCGCGCACTTCGGGAGAGATCGGATCGATCACCCCGTTGGACATGCGGCGAGTTTGCGGAAGCGTTGGAGGCGGCATTTCGGTTCGCATAGTAGTTCTCAAATGAAAGATGATTTCGTGTCGCACAGATCGGTCGACGTGCGCAGCGGTTCCTTACAAATGCGACGCCCGCCCCGGAGATGACAGGCTGAGGCGGAGTTCGGGCTCTTTCCGCCCGTGTGAGGAATGGACGGGCGAGCCGTTGCCTGGATGCTTAAGGCAGCAGTCCACGAAAGTTGAAACCGTGGATTGCCTTTCGGCTGTCCTGTTTTCCAAAGTCCACGGCACTGAGTGAGCGCCCTCGACCAACTACCGGTGGAGATGAAGGGCTGGATCGTGGGGTTGTTCCCCGCGAACCTGCAGCCATGGGTGGGAACCCTCATTGCTATCGGGGCGATTTGTGCGGTGTTTCCCGCTTTATTCGCAATTACCACCGTGCTGGAACGGAAAATCCTCGGTCGCATACAAAACCGTCCGGGGCCCAATCGAGTCGGACCCGCCGGGTTCCTTCAGTTCGCGGCCGACGGAATCAAGTCGTTAACCAAAGAAGATATCGTTCCGCGCAACGCTGATCGTGTCGTTCATTTCCTGGCGCCGCTGGTCGTCGTGATTCCGCCGCTGTTGGCCTTCGCCGTGATTCCCGTTGGACGCAATCTCGTTGCCTTGGATCTGCCGGAAGCTGGATTGCTATTCTTTTTCGCGGTGGGAACAGCCGTCGAAGTTGGCGTGTTCATGGCCGGTTGGTCTGGCGGCAACAAATATTCGTTGCTCGGAGCCATGCGCGCTCTCGCGCAGCTCATCAGCTACGAATTGCCGCTGGTACTTTCCTCTCTGACGGTGGTCATGCTGACCGGTTCCCTGTCTCTGGTGACGATCATCGAGCACCAAGCAGCCGCGGGAATCGCTGGATTGCACGCGTGGAATCTGTTCACGCCGTGGGGAATCTTAGGATTCTTTCTGTTCCTGATCGCGGCCGCCGCCGAAGCCAATCGCGCGCCGTTCGATCTGCCGGAAGCGGAATCAGAGATCATCGCGGGCTATTTCACCGAGTATTCGGGCTTCAAGTTTGCGCTGTTCTTCCTCGGAGAATATCTCGGCCTGTTCGCCGTGTGTGGGCTGGGCATCACCTTGTTTCTCGGGGGCTGGCTCGCGCCGTTCACCTGGCTGGATTGGGTGCCGTCGTGGCTCTGGTTTTTCGGAAAGCTGATGGCGTTGATCGTGTTTTTTGTCTGGGTCCGCGGGACGTTGCCGCGGTTGCGGATGGATCAGTTGATGCAGTTTGCGTGGCAGTTCCTCTTGCCGCTGACCTTCGTCAATGCAGTTGTCGCCGGGCTCTGGCACTTCACGGCGTCCTGGAATGTTTTGCTTCGCTGGGCACTGGGCGTGGGCTTAATTGCCGTGGCCTATTTTCTATTGAGCCGGCCCTTCGCCCGGGCGTTTCCTCGCCGAACTTATCGTTATGCGAATTGACCAACCTAAGCCGTATCCATGCAGTCCGATTGGGGAGCACGCCCGCCTCGGGCGTGGCGGACGGCGCCTCGCCGTCCGCTGTTGGGCGTGTGGAGCCGTCACCGTTTGGTGTGTCGGTACGCGCTGCGGTGTAGCGGACGGGGCGCCCGCCACTGCGCCCGAGGCGGGCGCGCTCCCCATTTTCTACTGCATCGTTCCGGCTAAGATCGAAGCGTTTTTAAGGAGAGCAAGCTTCGGCGGGTGGCCGGAGCCCGAGAGCCATGGCATCCGTGGCGGGAAGAATGCCAGGGTAGGGCTGCCGCGCTGCGGCGGCCCCGCGCCTGAAGCGCGGCCTTTCGCACCAGCGCGAGGGAAGAATGCGACGCGTCGCCGCGAAAGACCGGCCCGGAACTTCGCCCGAGCCGGGGACGGCGCAGCGCGCCATCCGTACCGTTTGAATGGTTAGTGGGGACTTCCAATATTGGCTACCTGCTTATGACTGCCACCTTTGCTCTACTAGCCGGACTTACCTTTGGTGCTGCGCTGGCGGCAGTGAGCCTGCGGAATTTAGTTCATTCGGCACTTTGCCTGGCGCTGTCCCTTAGCGGACTGGGGCTTATTTTCGTCTACTTGAACGCCGAATTTGCCGGCCTCGTTCAGGTGTTGGTATACGTCGGCGCCGTCGCGATTCTAATCGTGTTTGCGGTTTTGCTCGTGCGGGGAATCGAACCCAGCGGAGAATCGGTCAGTCGCGCTCCGATTCTCGGATTGGGTGTGACGCTTTCCGTAGCGGCGATGCTGACTTGGGCGGTTTGGCAGAGTCCGCTGGTCCACCGCGAGACTCCGTCCCCGCCTAAGGTGACCGTGCGAGCCATCGGCGAGCGATTGATGCGAGAATACGTGGTACCGTTGCAGGCGCTCGGATTGCTACTAACCGTCGCCACGCTTGGAGCCGCCTTGATTGCGCTTCCACGCCGCGATCCTCGATCCACCTCCACTCGCGCCACGCCGTCATGACACCCCTCGCCGGCTGC
>DLVS01000385.1 GCA_003445095.1 Verrucomicrobiales bacterium | reverse complement strand
ATCCCCAATCGGACTGCATGGATACGGCTCAGGCGATAAGGGTTCTACGATGACCTTTGCCCGAGGTCTTTGCCACCGACCTTGCCGAATCACTTGGGCGAGGGCAGGACGGACAGCGACGACGGACTCACGAGATACTGGCATCCGCCCATTCGAACCGCCTTGTCTTTCACGCCTTCGCAGTAGCCACGAATCGTTAGCTCAGCCCCCGCCCGCGCAAAAACCGTTTTGGCATTGTAAGTGTGCCCGATGATTTCTTCGCCACTACGGCTGATGTACACGCGATTGAACTCATCAGGCGGCCGGAAGAGGCAATAAACATGCAGTTCGTGGCCGGGAAGGCGGAAGTTGACGTCATAGGTCGAGAGGAACATCGGCTTCCGGAAATCAGTAGCGATACCGCGGATGCTAAAAGTCTGGTTCTTGAATCGGGCATTGGCGGCGGCGGGATCCGTTTCGAAGTAGGTGAGTAGGTCTTGCACATTGATGACTGTGTCCGGTGTTACCGGCGGAATCTGAACCAATGGCGGAGTCGGCGGCTGGTTGGTCATTGCCTGGAGAACCGCCAGGGGCAAAGGGACGACACGATTGTCTGAATCCCGAACCACGGGCACCGCGACGGCGTTCGTGGCCTTGAGGGCCTGAAGTTCACGCTGTGCTTGATTCAACTGTTCCTGCAAGCGCTCCACCTCCGCGGCCTTTTGTTGGAGGGCTTCAAGTTGCTCTTTCGAGATTTTGACATCGGTCTCCTGAGCGTGAGACGGGCTGGCGAAGAGCAAGATCAGGCACGCAGCCCGAAGCAGGCCTGGCAACAAACGCATTGAAGTCAACATACGTCGGACGATTCCTATCCGCCGAAGAGGAGGACGGCAAGGGGCCTTCCAAGAAAACAAAAAGGGCCAGTCCCGAAGGACTGGCCCTTGGTCATCCACGCCGCTCAGAATTTCTTGGCCATCTGGAAGTACACGAAGCGACCCAGCAGGTCGTACGTTGCCTTGTCCGTGTTATCCTCGCTAGAGGACGGATCAATGGGCACGCCCTTGTTGGTAATGTTGTTGCAACCCACGGCGAGCCGAATGCCGTCGTACCACTCGTCGCCCGCCTTGGAGGCGAACTTGTAGGCCAACTGCATGTCGATGGAGTACCACGCCGGTACACTCCAGGTGGACCCGTCGATGGTGTAGATGTTGGGATTCGCCGGATCGTTGCTCGGATGCTGGCTTCCCAAATCCATTACCGAGGGAATGTACTGAGCGTTGATCGTGTAGGTGAAGTTTTTGAATTCCCAAGCCAAACTCGGAACGAGCTTGAATCCGGGTAGTGTACCTTGAGCGCCGCCGGCTGGCCCGTTGTCGGTGAACTGCTTTTCATAGTTATACGGACCGAGGATCGCCGGATCGTAATAGGTGTATTCGAGCAACACGTTGGCGGCACAGCTAAACGAGAACTGGCCCCAATTGTCGGTGGGTAATAGATAGGTCGCCGACACATCGAAACCGTCGGTCTCTTGCTTCGCACCGTTCGCATACGGCCGCTCGCCAATGAGCCACTGGTTGACGGACTGAATTTGATTTGGCGCCGTCGTCGTCAGCTTACGTCCGTCGATGAAGGTAAAACCCGGAGCGTAGGGCGAAGCCGACCCCAGTTCGTTGAGACTGTTCGCCACTGCCTGGGCACCCACTCGGAAGACGTCGTCTTCAGTGGACACCTTGTAATAATCGAACGTCAACGTCAGGCCTTTAACGGCTTTAGGTGTGATCACAATGCCCGCCGTCCAGTTGTCCGCCGTCGCCGGAGTCAGGTTCGGGCTCGAGGTCCACGACATGTCCACCTGACCAGTGCCTTCGGGCAATGACACAGTATCGGCACTGGTGAGCGGTGCCCCGTACAACTGAAAGACCGTCGGCGCCACGAAGCTTTCCGACCAGTTGCCCCGGAGGGTGAATTGCTCATCCAGCGGCTGCCACCGGATGCCGACCTTGGGTACGGCTTTGTCGCCGCCTGGATCGAAGGTCTCGTACCGCCCAGCGGCCGTGATTTCCAAGGAATGCAGCACGGGGATTTCCATTTGCGGCCCGGTGATCGGAACGTTGACCTCTGCATAGGCGTACCAGTTCTCCCGGTTTCCACCCGGAGTCGGGTTAGCAGCAGTGTAACCGACGAGATTATTGGCGCGCGTCAACCCGTCGTAGTCTATCGAGAGTGACTCATTCATATATCCGCCGCCGACAGCAAAACCGATTTTTCCGCCGGGCAGCTCAAACGGCCTGCCCGTGACCTGACCTTCGGCATTACCCAACGTTGACACACCGGATTGAAAGCCGGTGGCGTTCAACACATCTATTGTACGCGGATCGTTGCCGCTCAGCGCAAAGATATTGTACAAAGGCACCGCGTTGCCGCTGGCATCAGTCAACGCGCTCAGCCCCTGTTCCGCCAGGTACGGATTAGCATTCGGCGTGAAGGCCTGTTGCAACAGAATGCCGTTAATGCCACCGCGCGAATACTGAGTTTGGTCATTCTCGTTGTAGTTATAGTAGGCGTTGTAGGTGTAGTCGTTTTCGAATTCGCCTTTCAGCCCGCCTACGAACTGGTAGTAGTTGTTCTGGTTCTCAAAGACCCGGTTGCCCGATTCGACGAATCGCGAACGCACGCGGGGGTTCGATGCGGCACCGGCCCCAAGATCCGTTTGGAACGGATTGTTGGGGTCAGAGGCAGACACATTGATACCGGTGCCGGTCAAGCTGGGCACGGGCGAGGGCGCCAACTGTCCATCAGCCGAAGTGTTGGAGTAGAGGAAGCTCCCGTACAACTGCATGCGTTTCCCATAGATTTCGTAGCTGGCATCAGCGAATGCATTGACTCGACTCTGACTTTGCAACGAATGGGTGTTCAATAGCGTCGTGTTCAGGAGCGGCCAGGCGGCGCCCTCGCCTTGATCGGGGCCAAAGACGGGTTCCAGGGCGGCGTTAAGTGCCTGGCCGATTGGAGTGTCTTTGATTCGGATATACGGAGAATAGCCCAATTGCTCCTGAGCGTAGGCGTTGTAAGCGGCAACCGAGGTGAAGGAATGCCCCGGAAACACCGGCGGTTTCGTAAGCCCCGGACGGTAACCTTCCGCGCCAACGGCAAACTCAGACCCCGCCAAGATATAGGATGTGCCGGGATCCTGAACCTTGCCTGGATAGGACGGACTGACGTAGGTAGGGAGGTTGACGTTCCGCGATATCAGCCCAGCGATCCCAAGCGACGGGATTTCTCGATCCTTAGTCAACAGAGGGTCCGAGTGATACTGCTGAATTCCGGCTGTGAAGGTCGCTTTGTCGGTGCTCGATCCCACCGACGCGTACTCCATGTGCTCTTTGTACGAGCCCTTCTCAGTCGCGAACCCCCACATGCCGCCGACTTCGGCGCCGGAGTAGTTCTTCTTGGTGATAATGTTCACCACACCGCCGACCGCTTGGGAGCCGTAAAGTACGGACGCGCCATCTTTTAGCACTTCGATCCGCTCCACCATGGAGATCGGAATCGTGTTCAGATCGACAATCGAGCCTTGCTGAAACGCCGACCCCGCCAGCCGCTTTCCATTCAGCAACACGAGCGTGGTCAAGTTGCGGAGGGCGATGTAGGACTCGCCGCCGCCACCGTTGTTGACCGACTTGCCCACGTTGCCGTTGCCCGTGAAGTACGGGCTGAGCCTTTGGAGAGTAGTCAGCGTATCAGTCGCTCCAACCGACTCGATCTGGACTGCGTTGAACACTTCGACCGGAGTCGTGGTCACGGTTTCCGCCGTAGGAATCAGCGAGCCGGTGATAACCACCCGCTCCATTTCGAGCGGTTCGCTCGAGCTAGCGGGCTGGGCCGCGTCTTGCGCCATCAGAACGGGGGCAGCGAGCAACTGTGCTCCGAGACCCACGGTTAGGGCGCGACGGAATGATTCAATCCGATGCTTTGATGGGAGTGTGATGTAGCTCATTGGATTTCCCACGTATCGGAGCCGTTACCGGCGGCAATCCGACCGGGGTACTAGTGGGCTTGTAGGGTTCGGGCGAGTGGCAAGACAAGAAGAAATGCAAAATTTTGAACAAATTCCGCTGAACGGAAAGCTGTGCATCGGGATGAGATCGATGCCGAACCTAGCCTCGACAGCTCGCCGGCATGATGCTTTGGTAGATTCAACGACCAAGGTTACGCCGACCTCTGTGAATGCTTTCTTCCCGACTGGGTCTCGACGTCTGCGGATCCTCGGGTTCACTTTGGTAGAGCTGCTCGTCGTTATCGCGATCATTGCGCTGCTGGCGACACTCGTGCTCGCGGCGATGCCTGGCGCTCGCGAACGCGTCCGACGAAACGTCTGTCGCAATAACCTGCGTCAAGTGGCCCTGGCCGTGAACCTCTACGGCGGCGACCATCAAGACTGGGTTCCGCCGGGCCAAGTCACGATCCCCGGACGCGCCATCTATGTCCCTTTGATTTCGACCAACACGCAACAAGCTCTGCTGCGGTACGCGCCCCAATCCAACGTACTAGACTGTCCCAACGTTCATTCATTCTTGGTTCGGTCCAACGACTGGCGTTGGCCTTTGGATCGGCGCCACCAGCAGATCGGCTACCTTTATTTGGCGGGTCGACCCGAGACTCCGTGGGAGATCACGGGCGCACCGGTTACCCAAAAGTGGACGTCTCCTGAGCGATTATCCGATGACCCCGCACTCGTCGCCCTGGCGGATCTGACGTACGTATCGCCCTACACGGAACGCCTGGTCGTCGCTCATGGTGCCACAGGGCCCAAGGTCGTCCCGCGCGATTCAAAGTTCGGTTTAGCCACCGAGGGTGCGGCGCTGGCACGACGCGTGATTGCTGGGGCGAACGTCGCTCGGTTGGACGGTTCAGCCGAGTGGCACGCCGCAGCGGCCTTGAAATGGTATCGCGGCGCCAAAGAATCCGTCCGCGACAATGAAACGTGCGTCGTGACCTGGTGATCGTTCGATTCGCTTCGCACGAACCGCGTAGCCTATACGCGGAGGGAACGACGCGCACTCTTCTTGGCGCGACGACGCGCGAGAATCCACCGACGCCTCCCAACGCGTGGATCTCCGTGTTGAGTCCCCAGCCCGCGTCTCGGGCACGATGGGCCCAACGCCGGCCCACCTCGTCCACCTCGCCAAAGGTGGCGGCATAAATGGTTTGTTGGCGGCCCAAGCAACTGTCCGGTATGCCAAAGCGGTGGCTTTGCTGCGTCATTCCTGGCCGTTTTTCGGTCGCCGAGCGAACTTGTGACATTACCATTCGGCATGGATATCACCCAACAAAAGGCGTTGCTCAACCTCGCCCTGCACGCGGCTTATGCCGATGGTTCTGCCACTGCAGTGGAACGAGAGTCCGTGATGAAAATGGCCGCCCGATTCCAGCAGGAGGGCGTGGCCATTCCGAGTCCAGATCCCGACGTGCGCGCTCGGACGGTACAAGAACTCGTGGCTCAACTGCGCGGACCTGAAACCGGCCCCATCGCTTACGAAATGGCAGTCTCGGTTTGCGAGGCCGACCGCGCTCATTCGCCCGAAGAGCAAGCCTTCCTCGCGAACTTGCGGGCGGACCTTGGGCTGGCGGACTCAGTGACCAAGACCATTGATCTGCAGAGCAACATGCTGGCGGTCTCCCATGCGATTCCTCCGGTGCTTCCTGTCGCCACCACCAATGTGGTTCCAGTGGCCGAACCCTCAACCGCAACCCCGGTGTCCCAACCCGAAATCGACAAGTTGATTTTAAACAACTCGATCCTGGCGGGCGCGCTGGAATTGTTGCCCAGCTCCCTGGCGACGATGGCCATTATCCCTGTGCAAATGCGTTTGGTTTATCGGGTCGGCAAGGAGTACGGATACGATCTCGATCAAGGCCATATTAAGGATCTCTTAGCAACGCTGGGCGTCGGACTCACCTCGCAAGTCGTTGAAGGATTCGTCCAGCGGGCGTTACGAGGTGTTTTGGGAATGGTTGCTGGAGGACTCGGGCGGGCGATGGGCGGACAAGCGGCGAGCTCCGGAATGTCCTTCGCCACGACCTACGCACTCGGGACGCTGGCGCAGCAATATTATGCAGGCGGGCGCCGCTTTGGTGCGATCGAACTGAAGAGTCTCTATGATTCGTTGATGGGGCAGGGCAAATCGCTGCAGTCGAAATTTCTTCCGCAGATTCAGGCCCAAGCAAGCAGTCTCGACCTGAGCAAGATCCCGGCGTTGCTGCGGGGAAATTGAGATCGGCGGTCCGAGTAATTCCAAAAGCGGACGCGGATCCAGCCTATGAACCGCCTAGGAGCAAACGTGAGGAGACTCCATCTCAATCCCCGGCGGAGGCGCGCGTTGAAGGGAAGCAAGTCTGAGCCTGCCTCGTCTACAGTTCAGGGCTAACCTTGCGAATCGCAGGTCGGGTCGGTCGGGTCAACTTTATCGTGCCTCGGCTCGCGACCCGTGATAGCGAGACGGTATGGTCATGCGCGCCTTATTCTTCATCCTGGCCATTTCGTTCATGTCGTCTGCTGACCCCGCCGCTCCGATTCGCGCCCGAATCAGCCCATGGGCAACTCGGTCGGAAACCATCGCCCCTCATGGAATGGTCTGCACGAGTCATCCGCTCGCGACGCAAGCCGGACTCGAGGTGCTGCGAGCAGGCGGTTCGGCGGTGGACGCCGCGATTGCGGCCAATGCCTGCCTGGGGTTGATGGAACCCGTCAGTTGCGGGATTGGCGGTGATTTGTTCGCGCTGGTTTGGGATCCGGCCACTCGAAAGCTTCACGGCCTGAACGCCAGCGGTCGTTCGCCCTACGATATGTCGCTGGAGGACCTGCAGGCGCGCAATCTGAAGTTCATTCCCAGTTACGGCCCGCTACCCGTGACCGTGCCTGGCTGCGTGGACGGCTGGTTTCGGCTCCACGAAAAGTTTGGTCGACTGCCGATGCGCACCAATCTGACGGCAGCCATTGGCTACGCGCGCGATGGTTTCCCGGTCTCCGAAGTGATTGCCCGCGCGTGGGCGAGCAACGTCGTGCTGATCTCGAAGTATCCGAACGTCCTCGAACTCTACGCTCCCGGCGGAGCCACGCCGCGGAAGGGACAGCGTTTCCAGAATCCGCAATTGGCGGCGACGTACGAGCAACTCGCGACCGGTGGACGCGATGCGTTCTACCGCGGTCGGATCGCCCAAACGATCGTGGCCTTTCATCGCGCCCAAGGTGGTTCGTTGAGTGAACGCGACTTCGCTGACCACACTTCGAACTGGGTTGAACCCATTTCGACGACGTATCGGGGTTACGAAGTGTGGGAACTGCCGCCGAATGGCCAGGGCCTCGCCGTCCTGCAAATGCTCAACATCTTGGAAGGTTTTGATCTCCGAGCCGCGGGCTTTGGCAGCGTCGAACATCTTCATTGGTTGATCGAGGCCAAGAAGCTGGCGTTCGCTGACCGCGCCCGGCTCTACGCCGATCCGGACTTCTTTCGGACCCCCATCGCCGAACTGAACTCAAAATCATATGCGGCTCAACGACGCGCGCTCATCAACGCGACCCAACCCGCGGGCCATCTGGACCCTGGGTTGCCGGCGTTGCGCACGAGCGACACCATTTATCTGTGTGTGGCGGATGAACGAGGGATGATGGTCTCCTTGATTCAGAGCAACTACCGCGGAATGGGCAGCGGGATGGTACCGCCGGGATTGGGCTTCGCGTTGCAGGACCGCGGAGAAGCCTTCGACCTCACGCCCGAACGACCAAACTCCTATGCGCCGCACAAGCGCCCCTTTCACACGATTATTCCGGCATTCGTCACTCGCGATGGCGAACCATTGATGGCTTTCGGTTTGATGGGGGGCGACATGCAACCCCAGGGGCATGTTCAGATTCTGCTCAATCTTTTCGATTTCGGAATGGGACTGCAGGAAGCGGGCGATGCTCCGCGGGTCTATCACACCGGCTCCGTCGATCCCGATGGCTCCGAACTGACTCCGGCAGGCACAGTAAATTTGGAGGCAACCTTTGCACCGGAAGTGCGAGCTGAACTCGAACGCCGGGGACATCGGCTGGGGTTCGCCGGTACTCCTTCATATGGAGGGTATCAGGCAGTGATGTGGGACCGGACCAATCGGGTGTGGGTTGGCGCCAGCGAATCTCGCAAAGATGGTCAAGCGTCAGGCTACTGAGCCTTAGTCGTACTCCTTATTTTAATCATGCTCTTGATCGAGGAGACTGACATCAAATTACCATTTACCCTTAACCATTCAAACGGCAGGGAAGGCGCGCGGCGCCCTCTCCGGCCCGGGCGTAGCTCTGAGCCGGTTTTCGCAGTGACGTGTCGAATTCCTCCACGGCGTCGCTGCGAAAAACCGTGCCTTCAGCACGGGGCCGCCGCAGCGCGGCAGCCCTACCGAGGTCAGGATCATGATTCGCGTCCGAACTCTCTAAACCAAGTCTCACCATGTATCGACAAACACACCCGAATCTCTCAGTGACTCCACATTCTCTCAGGAGATTTTCGCCAGCCTTCCCGAGGCTGGCTGGACTACTGTTTTGCTGGCTCACCTGCCTTCGCCTGATCGCGTCCGAAGGCCTGACGATCGAGACCATCGTGGGTCCCGAGGCCGCCACCGGAGATTACAAACATCCGGCGAGTGTGACTGAACTGGCGAACGGCGATTTGTACGTCGTGTTCTTCAGTGGGAAGGGCGAATACAAAGACGATTCGGCGGCGGTGTTTGGCCTGCGTTTGAAGAAGGGGCGTTCCCGTTGGTCCAAGCCCGTCGCGATCGCGCGCAATCCCTTTCATTCGCTCGGCAATGCTGTGGTTTGGCAGGCGCCAGACGGTTTGGTGTGGTTGTTCTACGTCACTCGTTATGGCGAGATTTGGGATACGTCGCGCATCACGGCGAAGATTTCCCGAGATGGTGCGGCCACTTGGTCCGAGTCGTTCATGCTCACCTTTGAAGCCGGAACCATGGTGCGGAATCGGCCCATCGTTCTCGACAATGGTGACTACTTGCTGCCGGTGTATCACGAAGTCGGCGATGATCCGGAACTCACGAGCCCAGACTGCACTTCGTTCTTTCTCCGGTACGATCCGAAAACTCTGAAGTGGTCGGAGTCCAATCGCGTGCGCTCTCGCCTCGGCGACATTCAGCCGGCACCCGCCATTATCGAAGGGCCGCACTTGCTGGCCTACTGCCGTCGCGGCGGTGACTACGAGGGACGTCCCGACGGCTGGCTCGTGCGCACGGAGTCGCGTGATAACGGGCACACGTGGAGCGGTGGCGTGGACTCTCAATTCCCTAATCCGAATGCAGCGATTGACTTCCTGCGACTACAGAGCGGGCATCACCTGCTGGTTTACAACGACAGTTTCTCGGATCGATCGCCTTTGACCGTGGCGCTCTCAACGGATGGCGCGAAGACCTTTCCTCACAAACGCAATCTGCTCGACCGCCCGAATGGCGACTACGCTTACCCGACGGCAATTCAGACGCGCGATGGCCGGATTCAGGTCGTCTTTACCGACGAACGAAAACGCGTGATGCGAGCGATTTTCGCTGAGCAATGGGTGGCTGGCCCATAACGGACCAATGCCCGGTAGCGACGAAATCGACCCAAAGGTTCCTCTGATTCGCCGCTTGCCCCATTGTTACGCCGCCGGGCAGCGTTGAGTGCAGACATGCTGGCCGCTGCTGTTTCTCCGAATCCGTGGATGATTGTCCCGTTCGGACTGCTGCTGACGACGATTGCATTGGCGCCTCTGTTTTTCGGCAGTTGGTGGAATCGCCATTATCCCAAAGTCGCGGTCGCGCTCGGAACGATCACGGTCGCCTATTATTTGATAGGCCTGCAAGCCGCGCCCCGGGTCGTCGAAACCGCCAAGGAATACTTCAGCTTCATTTGTCTGGTGGGGAGTCTGTTCGTGGTGAGTGGGGGAATTCATGTCGGCGTCCGTGGGGGCGCAACACCGAGAGAAAATTTGGTGTTGTTGGGCATGGGGGCCCTTCTATCTAACGTGTTGGGAACAACCGGCGCGTCGATGCTTTTGATTCGCCCGTGGATCCGCATGAACCGGTTTCGGTTGGCGGCGCACCACGTCGTCTTCTTCATCTTCATCGTCTCCAATGTCGGGGGCGCGCTGACGCCGATTGGCGATCCACCTTTATTTTTGGGATACCTCAAGGGCGTCCCTTTTTGGTGGGTGGCGGAACACTGCTGGCCCATGTGGGCGGTCGCCCTTGGAGTTCTCCTTACCTTTTTCTTCCTAGTGGATTCCCTCAATTTTCGTCGAATGCCACCGGAAATTCAGACGCAAGCTCGCCAAGCCGATAGTTGGACCTTCCAGGGCTGTACGAACCTGCTGTTTCTCGGAGTCATCTTGGGGGCGGTGTTCTTGGAACACCCGCGGCTCTTGCGCGAAGGGCTCATGCTGGGGGCGGCCGTTGGTTCTTATTTCACCACTCCCAAACCGATCCACCACGCCAATGCCTTCAATTTCCATCCGGTCAAAGAGGTGGCGATCCTGTTTGTCGGCATTTTCGCCACGATGATGCCCGCCTTGGATTGGCTCGAGGCGAATGCATCCCGATTCGCTGCGCCCACGCCGACGTCGTTCTTCTGGGGCAGCGGCACCTTGAGTAGCGTGC
The DNA here is from genome assembly GCA_003445095.1 of Verrucomicrobiales bacterium. Classification (GTDB taxonomy): domain Bacteria; phylum Verrucomicrobiota; class Verrucomicrobiia; order Limisphaerales; family UBA9464; genus UBA9464. The sequence goes on along the minus strand of DLVS01000385.1, from coordinate 2,613 downwards.
TCGACAATGCACCCACTTACCTCAGTTTTCTGAGCTTGGGCCTGGGGGCATTTGCCGCCCCCGCGACGGCGGCTCAAGCATCCGGCGTTCCGATTCACCCCGAGGTGGCCGTGCTGCTGGGAGACCCTTCGTTTGCCCGATTGTTGGTCGCGCTTTCCATGGGGGCCGTTTTTTTTGGGGCCAACACCTACATCGGCAACGGGCCCAATTTCATGGTCAAGGCGATTGCCGAGGAACAACGCTGTCCAACCCCTTCATTTCTGGGTTACATCTTTCGATTTACGATACCCTTCATGTTGCCAACCCTGGCTCTGATTTGGTGGCTCTTCTTTCGCTAAATCCGCAGCCCGTTCCGTCGACAGCGTTACTAACGCTCCAGGCGGTAGAAATCGAGGAGCTCACCGAGCTCGCTTTGAACGTATTCCCGGGTGAGGCCGAATTCCTCCAAGGTGTATTCGTGCTTGCTCTTGAATTCGCGCTGACGCTGATTGGCCTCATCTAGGCGCTGCCGAAGGCCTGGTGAAACCTTCCAACCGAAGTGCGCGTAGAGTCTCATAATCGTGTCTGCCGGATCGCGCACGAGGTCCCGATAATCGATGCAGTAGTATTGGGACGGCCGGACTTTATTTCGAAAGGCGAACAGGTGCTTATACCACTCGATCGCCAGTTGCGCGTAATCCCGGGCCACGGGGCCGTCCTTGGCAATCTCCGGTGAATGCTTCTGCCACACCGGGACGAACAAGCTGACGTGCGACGCGAGTGAGCGATAGGGATGTCGGATGATCGTTATGAAACGGGCATCCGGAAACTCCTCGTGCAGGGAATCGACGGTACCGCACGATTGGGTTGCCTTTGAAAGTAGCGTTTGAGTTGGACCATTCGCATACAGGTGCCGCTGAAGGCAGCTTCGGTAGTACGTCATCAATCGGTGACGTTGTTCGACCGGCAATGCATCCGGAAATCCCGCGGGCCACAACGGCCGAATGAAAGGGAACAGCATGTAGATCGCTTCAGACGCGAAGGCATAGAGAAACAGCGCGTCGTCCTCTTCCGGTTGGTTGAGCCGCATCTTGTGTAGATCGTCCCAGCCTCCGAACCACCGGCGCTGGAACCACCCAAGAAGCCGTTCGGCCGGCCGCCCGGCCGCGGAATCCACCGCCGCCAAGAAGTCGATCAAGCGTTGGAAGCATACGGCTGGGAAGATCGTCTGATACATCTTGAGGAAAACGAACCGTTCCGAATCCAAACTCATCAAGTTCTGCACGAGAGTTGTCCCGGACCGCGGCGGGGCAATGATGAAAACCGGGGCGTGCACCGGCTGGCGGCGGAACCCGCGGAACAGGACCAGGTCAATCAAGCGACCGAGGGTGACCAGCCCAAGAAAGACCAGGAATAGGCCGCTGAAGAACAATCCGTAGAACCAACGTCTGAAGGTGAAGGGTTGGCCGAACAACAGAAGTCGCAGAGCCTTCAGGAAGAGCCGCCAATTAAAAAACATCCGGTGCCAACCCGCCGAAAGGGCGGCCGACGGATGAGACGCGAGTCAATGAGGCTCGTCCAGCCTGCAACCTCTCCCCTTCAAACGGCAGGGATGGCGCGCGGTGCCGTCCCCGGCCGGGGTGCAGCTCCGGACGGCCTTTCGCCGACGCCATCGGCCGTACCCTCGGCGCGGGGTTCGTCGCAGCGCGGCAGCCTACCACGCTGACAGGCTGATGGTCCAACTTGACGACTTATAAAGCGACAGCGCAACGTTTTGACGATGCAAGAAGGTACCCTCGTTCAAGTCGCAGAGAGGCCCCCAGCGCAACCGTTCCAGTTCCGAAAGGGCACGGCCGTAGGTTTGCCAAAGCTTGCCCTGGTACTGATCGGAGTCTGTTTCTGGGGGGCCACCGCCGTGCTGGCCGAACTCCCGCCGCTGATTCCCCGGGATGTTCTGTTTGGAAATCCCGAACGCACGTCGCCACGCCTCTCACCTGATGGCACCCGCCTCGCTTGGATCGCGCCCAACACCAACAACGTGCTGCAAGTCTGGGTGAAAACCATTGGCAAAGACGACGACAAGATGGTTACGGCCGACAAAAAGCGCGGCATTCGCCAGTACTTTTGGGCGGAGGACAATCGGACGTTGCTTTACCTGCAGGACACCGACGGCGATGAGAATTTCCACCTCTACGGCGTCGATCTGAAAACGGGCAACGTTCGCGATTACACACCCATTCAAGGCGTGCGGGCTCAGGTAGTCGCAACGAATGAGAAGTTTCCCAACGAAGTCTTGGTCGAACTGAACGCCCGCAGCCGTGAAACGTTCGATGCGTATCGGCTCAACTTGGAAACCGGAGCGCTCGTTCTTGACACGGAAAACCCCGGGGACGTCACCGGATGGATGGCCGATGACCAACTGAAGATCCGCCTGGGCCAGGTGAGTACCGCAGACGGCGGCACGGAATTGCGCGTGCGCGACGAGGTGAATTCTCCGTGGCGTTCGTGGATGAAAGTCGGCCCAGAGGAAAATCTCGGCCCGCTCGAGTTCACCAAAGACGGCCAATCGTTGTTCATCGAGAGCTCCCTCGGCAGCGACACCGCGCGCGTCCTGGAGCGGAATCTGGCCACGGG
>DLVS01000480.1 GCA_003445095.1 Verrucomicrobiales bacterium | reverse complement strand
TCCAATCATGGCCCGTACCGAGTGATCGGGCTGAGCGATATTTTCCCTCCGAATACGAACTGTGGTTTCTAGATCCCGCTCGTCGTTGCACTGGTTATACGCGGTAAGCTTTTCGCTACCACGATTCAACGGCCTCACCGCTGGTAACGGCTGCTGCCAAAGCGAAGCAACTACCATGGCTGGAGCAAATACTGTGAGATGCGGCTTCATAGTCTGCACTGTGGCGTTCCATATTCCCATTCGCTCCGCAGCGCTGGAGGCGAGAGACTCGGAACAGCTTGACGGAAGCAGTTGCTTGCAATAACGGGGCCGCTCGAACCTAACTCTGTTAACTGGCTGATCGGAAGCAGGATGGAACCAACGATGCGGATTCGCAAATAACCCGCGGAATGCAGTCTGCACGTGGGTGATTTCCGTTCGATGCAGCCTGCACTGGGAATGGTTAGACCTGGGCGAAGCTTTTGAGGTGCGATCTGGGTTGCCGCGGTAGTTTTTGTCGGGGGCTTTTCGCAGAAGCCGACACGCAAACGATCTCGACCGAGAAAATGCGCGGCTATTCGACGGCAGCACCGATAATCGAGGCGCGTGGATCAGTTGCGCGGGCGATTCGCCCCGGTGTTCTAGTCCAGCACTGGCCGCTATGCGGGCCTCGCGCAGTCGTCCGCAGGCTGAGAGGGCTCAAGGACGATTTCAGAGTCTTCCGACGGCTCACTGTCGATTTCGGGCACGCCCCGTTCGAAGGAGGGGATCCCGGGCGCCCGATGTTCGGCGGCGAGGTTTCCCGACCGAGTCTCTGCTCCACCGTCTCGAAGCGCCTCCAGGAGGTCTTGGGCGGCGTCCCGGTTCTGGACTACTTGGCGGTCTTCGCGGCCTCCACGAGTAATCCAACTGACCACAAACTGCTCCGGTTGCTTCCACAACTGTCGGGCGACCCATAGCATCAGCCCCACAAACACCGCGAGCGCCAGCCATTGTCGGGCAAACCCCGCGGCAATGGCTAAGATTAGGAGAACGGCGGCTGCGAACGGACGCCAACCCCAGCCTTGTCGGGTGAGGCTTGTACCTACGATGTCCGTGAGCGGATAGGCCCGATTGCGAATTTGAATCCAATTGCCCGAAATCGACAAGCCCGTCGCCGTCGGGTCCGCGAACCGCTCCGGAGGAGGAGAATACACACCCACTTCAAACTCTGTGCCGCAGGTCGAACAGACCACCGGACCCGTGATCCAGACCTCCACGGAGCGTCGGCACGAAGGGCACGAAATGTTGCAGGTTCTCGGCATTGTTCAGCAATTTTACCAGAGTCAACTGACTTATATCCTCTTCGCGACCAGGCAAGATCGTCAAGCGAAGGACCACCGCTCAGCAGACATTCTTTCGTGCCGATCACAAGCTTCGATCCGAAGAAAGTATCCTGATTTGGCACCATTTTGACCGAAAAGACGGTGCGGCGTTCAGTGCAGTACGGGCGATTTGTTCGGCATTGGGGCGTGGTCGCTCAAAACACGCTCAATCGATACTCCAGTTGGCAGGATTCCTGATGGGGTCGGACTCATGTGTCGCCGCTACTCGCTGAGTGTCCGGGTTGAAACCGTTGTCGAGACTGCTCTCGAAACGCGAGTCGACGTCGCTCATTTGCCGCGAACCAACATCGCTCCCGGTGAAATGGCCCCGGTTTTGGTGCGACAGTCCGATGGTCTTTCGGTTGCGGTCTTTCGGTGGGGATTGCTTCCGAGTTGGACGAGCCAGCGGCGCCTAAATTCCCCGTGTGTGAATGCTCCGGCTGAAACCGTGGCTAACGATCTGCCTCTGCGAGGGGCGTTGGAACGGCGCCGGTGTGCTGTGGCGGCCGACGGGTTCTACCTGTGGAAACACTCAGAGTTTGGCAAGGTTTCCTGGAAATTCCGCCGAGCCGACGGCCGCGTATTCTTGATGGCAGGATTGTGGGAAACTTGGGCAGACCACCGCGGGGGCGAGCCAATCCAAACTTTTGCCATCATCACCACGGCTTCGAACTCATTGGTGGCACCGGTCCACGAACGGATGCCCGCGATTTTGGTAGGAGATGCGGCCCCGATATGGCTCGACCCACGGTCCTCACCCGCTGACAGGCTGGCCGTGCTTCGGCCGGCTCCCGACGGATTCCTGACCGCCCGCCAGGACTCTCCCGCTGTTCCGAGTGCCATTCGTTCGGATCGAGAGTGCGTGGCGTCGGCCTACTAAACCGTCTCGCGATCACGGGGCACCGCGACTAGAGAACGAGGGCCGATTCGGGCGCATTCGGGGTTGAACCGCATTGCGGTTGAGATCCGGATTGCGTCGTCGACGAGCGAAGCTTGCAGTGCGCTCCGATGAGAATTCGGTCAATGAGGATCGCCCCGCTGCCCGCGCCCGAGGCCGTGAATTGCAAAGGAGCCCTTTCAATCTGCATAGACTGGAGCGGCGGCGCGGCCTGATTCGTGACTGGCCGAAGGGGGGGCTACTCCGCACCCTGGCTGAATGATCGGCTCGCTGCTGGTGCCGGAATTGAAAGAACTCATTCA
>DLVS01000765.1 GCA_003445095.1 Verrucomicrobiales bacterium | reverse complement strand
GGCGCCACATGGCTGGGGATTCCTCCCGGGAAGGAGAATTGTTTGAACAACTTCTTCATCCCTTCCTCGTCTTGGGAAATATTCGGATAAATCTCGCTGTAGGTTCCTTCGAGCCACGTATTCGCCACGATGCCCGGACCGCCATGCCCAGGGCCGATTATATACACCATGTCCAAGTCCCTCTCCTTGATGACGCGATTGAGATGGACGTAGATGAAGTTGAGCCCCGGTGTCGTGCCCCAGTGGCCGACCAGCCGTGGCTTCACGTGCTCCTTCTTGAGTGGCTGCTTTAGGAGGGGATTGTCGTAGAGGTAAGTCTGCCCCACCGAGAGGTAATTCGCCGCCCGCCACCAGCCGTCGATTTTGCGAAGAAGGTTCGCCTCGAGTGGACCGTCCGCGGAAACCTGAGGCTCCCGAGCTGATGCGCTCGTTTTGGATTTTTCGTTACGGCCGCGACCAGCCGATTTGAGTGAGGTCTTTTTCATAGCGAATAGAATGGAACTTGAGTTTAGGAATCCAGCGCCCGACCAACCGGTCTTGCTGCCCAGGAGAACGTCTGACAAGCGAAGAGTTGGAACGACGGCAAAATGACACTGTTACGCTTCGGTGACGTCGGCCACGGTCGGTCCTCCCTTCGTGAATGTCGAACTTCACGTCAGCGTTGCCCCCGGCAGAGGACGACAATCGAACGCGCCCCAACCTGGTACTCCGCGGCCTCAAGAATTGCTTCGCGTCCCGTTTCCAAGATGTCACTCGGGCTGGGCCGCGCCGTGTCCACCACTCGGCGCCACTCCGAGGATTTGCCTTCAGGCACGGCGAAGGGCCGTCCCTCTCCGTGGCCGTTGATCAGCACGCAAAGATCGTCATCGCCCACCGATGTGCCGTGCAGAACATAGGCCAGGCATCGGGATTCAGGCCCCAGATCCACGGGCCCATTCGCACCGTACCAGGACACATCTTCGCGCCAAAATGTGGCCCGCCCAATCGAAGGGTGCGCTTTTCGAAACGCGATCATCTGTTGGAAGAATCGGAAGACGTTGCGGTTCTGCTCGAGTCGGCTCCAGTCGAGCCACGTTGTCTCATTGTCCTGGTTGTAGGGATTATTATTCCCCCGCTGCGTGTTCAGGAACTCGTCGCCCGCGACGATCATCGGAATTCCGTTCGACAGCATGAGCAGGGCGCAGAAGTTTTTCGCCTGCTGCCGCCGCAGCGCGAGGACCGTTTCCGGCACATTGTCGTCGCCCTCCCAACCGCAGTTCCAACTCCGATTGTCGTTGGTGCCGTCCGAATTGTTATGGCCGTTGGCATCGTTGTGTTTGGAGTCGTATGCCACCAGGTCGTAGAGGCAGAAGCCGTCGTGCGCGGTCAAGAAGTTGATGCTTTGATGCGGGCGACGCGTGTCTGCGAGAGTGTCAGGAAAAAGATCGTCGCTGCCGTAGAGCCTCTGCATCAACGCGCCCACCTTGCCGGGTTCGCCGCGCACGAATGAACGCAGGTCGTCACGAAAGCGCCCGTTCCACTGCAGCCACGCCATTCCTGGAAACCCACGGCCAAGCTGGTAGCTGGAGATGTCCCATGCCTCGGCCACGAGCCGAATGTTGAAGAGGCGTGCGAGCAATCCAATCTCCGCCACAAGTGCCGCCTCGTGTACGCCCATGGTGCCATCGGCGCCTCGGGAAAAAATGGAGGCCAAATCAAAGCGAAATCCGTCCACTCCCATGCTCCGAGCCCAGAAGCGCAGACTTTCGAGTACGAGGACACGTGCCGCAGGATGTCCAGTGCGCACGGTGTTGCCGCAGCCGGTGTCATTGATGTAATGCCTCAAATCATGGGTCAGCAGATAATAACTATCGTTGTCGATGCCGCGATAGCTGTAAGTGGGCCCGTTCTCGTCGCCCTCAGCAGTGTGGTTGTAAACAACGTCGAGCCATACCTCGATACCGGCGGCGTGAAACGCCTTCACCATTTCACGAAACTCGGCGAAGGCTTCACCTTGCGCATACTGCTGATGAGGCGAAAAGAAGTGCAGCGTCATGTAGCCCCAATAGTTGCCTTCTTGCGGATCAAATTGCTGCACGGGGAGCAGCTCCACAATGGTGACGCCGAGGTCTTTCAGATACGGAATCTTCTCAATTACCCCTGCGAAAGTGCCCCGTTTGGCCGGCGTCACTCCGGAATTAGCCCGCGCGGTGAAGCCCTTGACATGCATCTCATAGACCACTGCATCGCGACAAGTGTAGCGCGGACTGGTCTCCGTTGTGACTGCCGCCGCTTCCGGGCTCGGCAGACGCCCCAAAGGTGCGCGCCCATCAGTAGGACCCGATCGGGCACAAATCTCCCGACTGAAATTTGGCGGGAAGAACACCGACGGCGCATAGGGGTCTAGCAGGACCTTCTGGGAATCGAACCGATGGCCGTGATCGGGATCGTGGGGACCTTCAACTCGGTACGCGTAGAGCGTCGCCCCGTTGAGCGCTTTCACGGGAAGTCGGCAGTGCCAGATGCTGCCCGTTTTGTGCGCGGGGTGCTGAAAGCGAAACTCAAAGACGGGCGTGGCGGGATCCTTCTCCGAGTAGCACAGCAACGTGACCCCAGTCGCATGCCGCGAGTAGATGGCAAAGTTGAAGGCATTTTCCGACTCGATCCAGTCAACGCCAAGCGGCCAAGCACGTCCTGCCGGCATCGTTGAAACAACTGACGGTTTGGAGGTTTGTCCCATCGGAAGTGATTAATTCTGAAAACGGAAGCCAATGGAAACCATAAACCCCAGCTGGCCCAGCTGGCTGCTCTGGACAGGGCTGCATCAAAGTGGGGCCTGAGGGCTATGGAAGCGGTTGGAGTCCAGTTTTTGGCCTGAGCGTGGCGAGGGGTCTGCCCGGGTAGGGATGCTGAGGTTGATCCGGAGATCGCTCTGTTCGGGCACTGCCCCGCTGGATTCGGTTTGGGGATTTTGCAGGTAGTCCCAAACGAACGAGACGTCCAGATCAAGATGCCGCCTGATTTCGAACCCCAGCGTGGATACCTCTTTCCTCCTGGTATGATGCCCGTGAGTTGGGCACGCGGGAGGCTGACCTGTCCGGGGCCGACAACCTCCACCACTTCGTTGCTCACCACCACCTCGCCATACACCGCCAACCATTGATCCGACGGCTCGGCCAGCCCAAAAGAGGCACGTCCTCCTCCCGCAACTTTCCTTGTTTGGCTTCGCCGCCCAGGTACTGCAGATACCCGCGAGCCTGGTAACTCCTGTAAAGAATGACGAAGGCCGAGAAGGTGACGAGAATTCCCACGATCCCCAGCGCCGAACCGACTTCCCCGCCTTTCTGGCTCGCAGTGACCGCGGCGTTGGCGATCAATCCCTGCGCGATCAACAGCCACACGATGCGATGATTGGTCACATCATTTTCGTGCCGGATCATTTCACGGATGACCGTCGTGGAGAGTCGTGGATCGACATCGTCATGGTCACCCAGCCGTCATTTCAAAAACGTGCGATCGCCAGGGAGGCAAATCGACATAAAGACCCTGCGATTGGAGTTCGTTGCCGTCGCGTTCGTACTGGGCGTCTCCCAACAAATCACGGATCCGCCACTGCCGGCCACTCAGGTCGGTGAAGGAGAGCCGGACGCGGCACTGGCTGGGGTGACTCGCATAATTCACCGCGATCAGCAGCCGTGCGCCACTGGAATCCTGCCAGGCGAACGCAATGAACGCGTCCGAGGAACCGTTGCCGTCCCACGCGGGCGCACATTCGAGCAACTGCCATTGACCTTGCCGGACGGCCGGGTACCGCAGGGCTTCCAGCAATCGCGTGTAGAATTGCTGCAGGGCTTCGTTCACCGGCTCATCGGGTGCGCGACCGAGGTGAGGCGAGATGCGTTTGAGGCGGCCTTCGAATTGTCCTTGGTGAAAGAAACGAAGCCCCGGTGACAGGAACGTGATGACCGCGGCCGCCTCGTGCTGTCCGGCCGGAAACGTTGCGGCGGCGCGCGGTTCGTCGTGGTTCTCGAGGAATCGAGCGAGCTTATTCTGGTAATCCAATCCGGCGTGGAAATGTTCGCGCACCGGTCGGGCATGTCCTTCGCGCAGCCGATCGTATAGCCGCTTGTCGTACGCGTAATCGAAACCTTGCTGCTGCATCGTCCACTCCATGTCCCAATACACTTCGGCCATGAAACAGAAGCCGGGGACTTTCTCCCGCACTCGCCGGGTTGCCTCTGGCCAGAAGAGCCGGGCGGAAATCCCCCAAGTCCGCTCGAAAACTTCCGGCAGAACCAACATGGCCATGTCGCAGCGCACGCCGTCGCACTGTCCGGCGATTTTCAGCAACTCGCCGATCATGGCTTCCTGCGTGGCCGGATTGCCGTAGTTTAGTTGGAGCGTGTCCGGCCAGCCTGGGAAATAGGGATCGCGTCCGTGGGCCAGCAGCAGATCTCCCTGCGGGCGTTTGACCCAGGTGTAATTCTTGGGCGCACGGGCCAAGTCTGGCTCCGTACCTGGGAGGTAATACTCGGGGTGTTTCTCGACCCATGGATGGTCCAACCCGGTGTGGTTCGGAACGAAATCGAGCATCAACCGCAAGCCACGCTTTCGAAGCCGTTCCCGTAATTTTGCCAATGCCGCCTCCCCACCCAGACTCTCTGCCACGGTGTATCCCGTGATCGCGAAACCCGAGCCCGCAATGTCTTCTTCACGCAGGTCAGGAAGGGTCTCCTGAAATTCTTTCCGCCACTCCTCGTTACTGCGGGATACCTGCCGCCCTGCGAGTCCCGTCCGCCAGACGCTCAGGAACCAGACCCAGTCCAAGCCTTGCTTCGCGATCTGGTCTAGCTCCGCATCGGGAATGTCGGCGAGCGTCGCCACGCGGCCGAGGTTGCGAGACAACTCCGTCAACCAAACGCGCGTGTTGATCTGGTAAAGCGCGGGATAAGCGGGGGTGCTCATATCCTTCATTGACGCTTGGTACCCTTGGGCGCGCTCGCGGGCTTAGGACTGTCCGCCGGCTTACCTACCTCGACGACTGCAGCCATCTTGCCGAGTTCAAGCATTTGCTCGGCTGTCGTGGTCGCGAACAGGTGCATGGCGCGGGCGATGACGCCGGTCCAACCGGTCTGATGACTCGCCCCCAACCCCGCCCCGTTGTCGCCGTGGAAGTATTCGTAGAACTGGATGTACTCGCGCCAGTGCGGGTCTTTCTGGAACTTCTCCTCGCCGCCATTCACTGGCCGAAGACCGTCTTTCCCCGTGAGGAAGATGCTGCCCAAGCGTCGAGAGATTGCTTCCGCGACTTGATACAGGTTCATTTGGTGGCCCGACCCAGTCGGACACTCCACCGTGAAGTTGTTGCCATAATAGGTGTAGTATTGCAGCAATGCCCGGATGATGAGGGCGTTGACCGGCATCCAGATCGGTCCGCGCCAATTCGAGTTACCGCCGAACATCCCGGTGTCGGATTCGCCGGGCAGATAAGGCACGCGAAACTCCTGCGCTCCGACCTTGAACGTGTACGGGTGATCCGCGTGGAAACGCGAGAGCGACCGGATGCCATAGGGACTGAGGAATTCATTTTCATCGAGCATTTTCGCCAGCACGCGACGGAGTTTCGTTTCATCCAGAATCGCCCCCAACCGCCGATCGTGGTGCCCCGCTTTCGAGGGGTCATGTATGAAAGTCACCAGCTCGGGCCGCGCCTCGAGAAACTCTTTTAGGCGTTTCATGACGTCCGGGAATTTTTTTGAGAAATCGCTTTCGAAGACGGTAACCGCGCACAGCGGCAGAAGGCCGACCATGGAGCGAACTTTCAGGCGTTGGGCCTGTCCATCGGGTAGTTGCAGCACGTCGTAAAAGAAGCCGTCCTCCTCATCCCACATTCCGGTATTGCCGCCCGCGTGCATCGTGGCGGAGGCGATCGCGACGAAGTGACGAACGAACTTGACCACCATGTCCGCGTACGTCGGGTCCTGCATCGCGAGTTCCCCGGCGATCTCGAGCATATTCAGGCTGAACAACGCCATCCACGCGGTCCCGTCGGCCTGTTCGAGATACCCCCCCGTGGGCAACGGCGAACTGCGGTCGAAGACGCCGATGTTGTCGAGCCCAAGAAATCCGCCCTCGAACGCATTCTTGCCGGAACGATCCTTGCGGTTGAGCCACCAAGTAAAATTGAGCAAGAGCTTCTGAAAACTTCGCTCGAGCCAAACGAGGTCACCTTGGCCGGTCTTCGCCTTTTCCAGACGATACGTGAAAATCGTTGCCCACGGGTGTACCGGCGGATTGACATCGCCAAAATTCCATTCGTAGGCGGGAATCTGTCCGTTTGGGTGCATGTAACCTTCGCGGAGTATCAAATCGAGCTGCTGCTTCCCGAAATCTGGGTCCACCAACGTCAGCGGCAGGATGTGGAAAGCGAGGTCCCAGGCGGCGTACCACGGATACTCCCACTTGTCCGGCATCGAGATGACATCGGCATTGTACATGTGATGCCATTGCTCGTTCCGCGGCGCCTTTTTGGCCGACGGCAGATACGGATCGCAGCCTCGCTCCTCGAGCCAGCGGTTGACGTCAAAAAAGTAATACTGCTTCGACCACAGCATTCCGGCCAAAGCTTGGCGCATCACGTTGGCCGAGTCCGCGTCGAGCGACTTCGGAATGACGTCCGCATAAAACTCGTCGGCCTCCTTCCGGCGGGATTGTACAATCTCGTCGAAGTGTTTACCGAAGGCGCCATTGCCCGTTCCGTAACTTTGCTCCATGGCGCCGGGCGTCACCGAGGTCAGTCGCAGTCGAACGATTTCGGATTTCCCCGCGGGAACGGTCAGGCGATAATGCGCGGCAACTTTGGTCCCGATCTTGTCTGGATTCACCGCCTCCGTTTGTCCGTGGACGACGAAGTTGTTGATGCCGTCCTTGACGAAGGGAGTCCGATTCTGTCCGTCGAATAGGCGCTTGGCGTTGGTTTCGTTTTCGGTAAACAGCAACTGTGGCTGGCCATTACAGTAGAAGTAGCTTTCACCCAGGTCGGACCCATTCGCCTTCACCACTCCCGCAGACCCGGCAACTTCTTGTAGGGTCGGCCGCGGATGATTGCCGCCCCAGGACCAGCGGTTGCGAAACCACAAGGTAGGTAAAAGATGAAGCTCGGCCGCTTCGGGACCGCGATTGTGCACGCTGATTCGAATCAGAATGTCTTCGGGCGATTCCTTGGCATACTCCACGAAGACGTCGAAGTAACGATCTTCGTTGAAGACGCCGGTGTTGAGTAACTCATACTCGAATTCCTGGCGGTTCCGCCCGTGATTGATTTTCACCAACTGATCGTACGGGTAAGCGGCCTGCGGATATTTGTAGAGATACTTGAGATAAGAATGGGTTGGAGTGCTATCGAGATAGAAATAGTATTCCTTTACATCCTCACCATGGTTGCCTTCGTTGTTGGTGAGCCCGAACAATCGCTCCTTGAGAATTGGGTCCTTTCCATTCCACAACGCGAGCGCGAAACAAATTCGCTGTTGGTCGTCGGAAATGCCCGCTAGGCCATCTTCACCCCAGTGGTAAGCGCGCGAACGCGCCTGGTCGTGGGGTAAGTAATTCCAGGCGTCGCCGCTCTCGCTGTAATCCTCGCGCACGGTTCCCCATTGCCGCTCGCTCAGATAGGGACCCCATTTTTTCCAAGGGATCTTTTGCTCGCGAGTTTCCTCAAGTCGGATCTGTTCGGTGGTTTTCATGGTCGTATCCATTCTTTAAACGTTCAGCAGTTCGTTCATCCTAGTGTGCGCAGCTCGTGTGCCGGTAAACCGATTTTCCGCAGCTTCTCGGAGTTACCCGGATCTGCCAAGACGAAGTACAATCTGCCAAGGCAACTTGTCGATCGCAGACGAGACGGCGGCCCGCGTTCTGCCCTGAATGTGCGCACCGGCTTGGCGCTCGGAAAACTTCATGCTTCCCGAACCTAATCGAGGCCCCCGGGGGCATTGCGGTCTGCACCCATCCCGTCGAGTTTCAGCGGCCTTTCGGCAGCAACCCGTAACGTTCTCGCTCTTCTGGCGTCAAGCCCGGCGGGTCGCGATGGATGCGACGGAGCGCTTGCACCATCATTTCGTCGATTTCGGTCGTCCAAATACGCGCAGTGTAATCCTGCGCCGCAGTCGCAAAGGATTTTCCATCCGGCTGGAACGCGACAGCCAGGACGGAGGCAGTGTGGCCGCGGGCAGTGCGTAGTTCGCTGCCGGTGTCGACGTTCCACAGTTTGGCCGTGCGATCGTCGCTCGCCGTGACAATCCGTTTTCCATCCGGACTGAAGGCCACCGCAGTGACTTCACCTTGATGCCCGCGAAATACCTTCCGTTGCTGAACAGTATCCACGTCCCAGAGAATAGTCGTTTTGTCCCCACTGCCGGTCGTGATCTGTCTTCCATCCGGACTGAAAGCCACCGCCGAGACCAACGCTTGGTGACCCCGGAATGTTCCCTTTTCCTGACCGGTTTGCGCATCCCACAATTTTGCCGCGCCGTCCCAGGCACCGGTCAGGATGTTTTTTCCGTCCGGACTATAAGCCACCGCTTTCACTGCGATGGGGTGCCCACGGAAAACCAGCAGTTCTTGTCCGGTGGAAACATCCCAAACTCGGGCGGTGCCATCTTGGCTGGCGGTCGCGGCCCGGCTTCCGTCAGGGCAAAAAGCAACAGCATAAATCCAGCCTCCGTGTCCGGTGAGGCTTCGCAAGAATTTGCCCGAGCTGACCTCCCAGAGGCGCGCCGTCTTATCCCAACTCCCGGTCAGCAACAGGTTGCCGTCGCGACTAATCGCCATCGACGTGATGATGTCGTCGTGACCCTCGAACGAAGCAACCGATTTCCCCGTCACTGCATCCCACGCTTTGATCACCTTATCCCAACTAGCAGTGAAGACCCTCGTGGAATCCGGGCTAAAGACCACCGCCGAAACGGGCGACTGATGACCCCGTAAAAGCTGGCTTTCACCACCTTGCTCCCAATCCCACTGACGGACAGTCGCGTCTTCTCCCGCGGTGATGAATGACTCACCGCTGGTGCTCACGCGCACCGCCAGTACGGGCCCACTATGTGCCGGAAACTCACGGAGCGCCTGGCCACTCTCGGCATCCCAGATTCTTACCGAACCATCGAAACTCCCGGTAACCAAGTGATCCGCTCGCGGATTGAAGGCCACTGCTTGTACGGAATTTTGGTGTCCATGCAGTCTACTGATCGGCGCACCTGTGTCGGCGTCCCACAAACGCGCGGTGTTGTCCCAGCTCCCGGTCGCAATTTTATCACCTGTTGGGCTAAAGGCGACCGCGCTCACGGCACCGCTGTGTCCGCGGAAGACCACCGGCTCGGTTCCTCCCGCGGTGTACCAAAGTCTGGCGGTCCGGTCGGAGCTGGCCGTGAGAAACGCGTTTCCATCCCAGCGGAAAGCCAACGCCAGCACGGGTTCGGTGTGTCCAACGTACGTGCGTACCTTGCGTCCGTCTTCAAGGTCCCAAAGTACAGCATTTGTATCGGCGCTCGTCAGACCCCACTTTCCGTCCGGACTAATCGCGACCGACGCGACATTGGTCCCCAGGTCACCGAGGACGCGAATTTGTTGTCCGGTTTCCAAATCCCACAACCGGCCCAAGTTATCCTGGCCTCCGCTCATTACTCGCCCATTCCCGCTGCACGCCACCGCCCATACCGGGCCTTCGTGTTGCCCAAAGAGTCTCCGCTCCTGGCCGGTTTCCAAATCCCACCGGCGGATCGTCCCGTCGAAAGCACCGGTGACAAACGATTTGCCATCGGCGCAAAGGTCGAAGGACGAAAAGTCAGGAACGGTAACGGTGCGGACTCGCGGGGGCGCGTTGTCGACCGCGGACGCCAAGGTGGCGAAGAGATCGACACTGGGGCGATTAGAGAGCCGCCGACTTTGTGCCACCGCCTCGCGAGCGAGCAGCAAGGCGATGGCCGAATCGCGTTCCGGACGGGCCAACTCCGCGTGGACGTTGGCGGTAAGGGCACTCACGCGAGCCTGGAGCTCGTTTTCCTGGGCTTTGGCGTCACTGGCGCGAGCCTGTATTTCATTGGCGAGCGCGCGCTGTTCGCTCGCCGTGGCTCGGCGCTTTTGCGCGATCGCGAGAGCTCCTGCAGCCAAAGCAATCCCGGCCAAAATGATCATGACCATGGCTGTTCGTTGTGCCCGGCGAACCTGCCGAATCGACTGCTCCAGTTCTCGCTGCCGGGACTCTTCCCTGAATTTGGTCTCGATCTCTTTCAGCCGCATCGCCTCCTTCTCTTGTTCCTCTCGAGCCATCGCCTCGCGACTCGCGCCAACGAACTCGCGCTCCAATGAATCCAAATCGTCGAGTCGGGCAGCATCCTCAAGCTCTCGAACTCGAAGCAGGCTGGCCCGGCCTTCCTTCCAGGCGCGCGCGCGGTCAGTGAGCAACCGGCGCTGGCGCAGCTCCACACGTTCGTCATCCAACCAGCCGGCCAGCAATGGCCAATTTCGCACCAAAGCTTCGTGCGCCACTTCGATCTGAGCGTCGCCTTCCGTTTCGCCCGGAGATTCCTTGACCAATCCTTCCGCGACCAACTCTCCCAACACTCGTTCCACCCGGTCGCGCGCTTCTCCTTCGCGAAACACCTCCACTCGCGGAATACGGTTGCTGGTGAACTCACGGCCTTCCGTCGGGCGCACCATTTTGAGGAGAATGCGCCGTGCCGTCGCCTGGTCCTGCGGCAGCAGATCACGGTAAAACGCGTCGGCCGCTCGACCCAAGGCCTCACGAGGATTACCCACCGCTTGATAAACTTGACGAGTGATCCGATTTCGCTGACGCGCCTTCCACAGCTTGAGCAAGGCGAATTGCAGCAACGGAAGTCCCGCGCGCTCGCCCAGGATGGTGGTGATCAAGTCATCCACGATTCCTTCTTCAAATCTTAACCCGACCTGAGCGGCGGGCATCTCAATGGCGGCCCGCAGTTCGTTCAAGTCGAGCGCGCCCACGTCGAGCTTGGCCGCCTCAAATCGGTCACGTAGCCCGGGCACCCTTACAACCGTGTCAGTGAAATCCGTCCGCAGCGTGACGATCGCCACGTCTTGGCGGTTCTCCGATTCCGTCACGCCCAGCAGTTGTGTCACGAATGGATCTCGGTCGCTGCTGGCGTGACCACCCAAAGTAAAGATTTCCTCAAACTGATCGACGACTAAGGCCACTGGCTCGGCGCTAAGATCCCTCATGAGCGCGGCCAGGTAGCTGGATTCACGACGGCACCCATCCGCGGCAAACACGAGCCGGGCCTTGAGCTCGAGCGACAACTTTTGGTCGGCCCCAAACTCCTTCACCAAGGCCTTGGTCAGGTTTGCGAACGGGTTGGAGCCCGGGACCATCGTCACCACGCGGCACGAACCCGGCGGATGAATGCGACCGTTCCTGAGTCGCGGAGCCAACCCGGCCAAAACGAACGAAGATTTGCCACTTCCCGATTCGCCCACCACAGCCAGAAATCGTTCCCGGTTCTGAAGGCGCTCGGTGGCTCGGCGAATCAGACTATCCCGCCCGAAGAAAAACGGACTTTTTGGCTCGGGAAACGCCGCTAAACCCTGGTACGGGCAAGGCTCATCTGGCAGTTGAGGTGCGAGGCTGGGGTCGAACTCAGCGAGTCGGGCATTCGGGACGGATTGGTCGGCGCGGTACAGGGCGCTGGCCCAGTAATCGAGGACGCTCTGGGCAATTCGCCGATCACGACTGACATCGAGCCAAGCGCCAGTATTTTGCGCGCGACTAACGAATCGGTGGACTTCTTCCCAGAACGCCGCTTGATCTGCCGCCGAGGACGGCAGCGCGTCTCGTTTACCCAACAAGTGGTCGTGCGTGTCTTGGAGCTCGACGATGGAAGAGAAACGGTCCGTGGGATCGCGCTCAGGCTCGAGCCGCCCACGAATCGGCGAACCTTGTTCGGAGGATTCCATAGATACGTCAGTCGGACCGGGCGAATCAGTTTCTCGGAAGGCTATCGAGCACGGCCCCCAACGGACCGTCAGCATCCCTCAGGGCCTCGCAACGACGGCGTAAATCACGGTCCACGCGATTAAATACCTGCAGCAATTCACTCCGGACTTCAAGGAATGAGTCCACGACTGACCCTGGAGCAACCGCGTTTTGCAGGGCGGCGTCGAGCGCCTCGGCGACAACCGAAAGGCGAGACAACAATTGGAGGGCCGCCAAATGATCCAGCGCCAATGCGAATCGCCGTTTCAAGCGGCTTTGCCAGCGAGTACGAAAGCGACCGACGTCACCCCACAGCAGCGTCTCCAGGTTGCGAAGTTCATTGTCCAATTGCTGCAGCTCATCATGTAGGGCTCGCAGGCTGGCCAATTCACGCCCGGCGGCATCCAACGAATCGAGCGCGGCAATGGAAGTCGCACTGTTGGCCCCAAGGCGACCCGCCAAAGCCCGAAGCGTGATGGCAAGCTGAACGAGGTTGAAGGCATCCAGCGCACCGATGAGCCGGTCGTTCATGCGAGAAAGTTGGGAACCCAAGATTTCAGCAACGAGCTGAATCGTTCCGTCGAGGCGCACTAAATCACGCGTTTCAAAGGCCGCGGCGAGTTCCGTCTCGGCCCGGAGCAAATCGTCGCCGAAGGACGTTTCGTTGGCGCCAAACGGACATTGCGCCAGGAACTCGCGCAACTCACGCAAGCGATGGGTGAGTTCATTCCGTCCACCCATCAGGGCCCGCCAACGAATTTGCGGCGCCGAGAGCAACTGATCGCCTTCATACACCTGGTCCCGCAGAGCGCGGCCGGACAATTCGATCTCTTGAAGCAGATCGTGCGCGGTCTTGTAATCCGACATCGGCCGAATCTGCTGACGCGACGCCTCGATCACGCCACGAAATTCGCTGAACACCACGCGTTGATTCTGGGTGTTTCCTGCCTGCTGGGTGAAAGCCTCGGAGAGCGCCCGTAGTTGTTCGACCGTCGGCCCAAAATTCTGAGTTACCGTGCCACTGGGCGCGATGATCGCTCCTTGCGAGCCGGGCAGATTGATGGAATCCACGTTCAAGGCTCCAGACTCGGCGGGCTTGGACGCTGGGTTCATCGGAACAGTTGTTGGGCCATTTCGAGTCCGCGCTGGACTAACTGCGCTAAACCTATGGCGGCAGTCCCGATCCCAGCGCCACTTTCCAAGATGGACTTCACGCTCCCGAGCCGTGCCGCGATGACACTGAGTCTCGGCTCGGGCTTGGCCGCTTGCGATTCTAGCGAAGTCAGATCGCGTTCGATTTCGACATGGCTATCCGGATCGAGCTTGGCCTCGGCGAGGTTCTGGCGGAGCGCCTGAAGTAAGGCAGCGAATTGTTTCGGTGTGGCCCAGGTCGTCTGACTTTGGTCATCCCCAGCCACGAACTTCCCACCTCCTGTTTCAATCGATCCGCCGACGTAGGCACCTCCCCCGGTGTTAATCATCGGTCCGAAGGTTTGGTGAACCGGTCCCGTGGGCGCGACAATGGCGCCCTGCGCACCAGACAAATCGATGCTGCCAATGTGGATGCCGGATGGCGTCGAACTCGACAGTGGGCTGCTCGTTCTGGAGTCGGCCGTCAGGGAATCCGAGGAAATGCCCGGCGACGACTGGGGAAAGGTGAGCGGCTTCCCGGTCTTGCGAGGTTGAATCACGATTTCACCCAACTCACCAGGCTCGACGCCGCTGCGGCCAGTCAGATGGGATTTGAGCGATTCGTAGGCGGTTTCGGAATCCAGGAGGAAACGGTCCTTTCCCTGCAACGGCTCGGGGATGAATTGTGCGTCCGTCGCGGTGAACAAAATCGGGACGAACTTCCTGGTTCGGCTACGCGCTTGGTAAATTGCGTTGGTAATGAGGTTTCCTTCCCAGTCTACGCCGAATCCGACGTCCGGAGTCTCATGCCCGCGGAAACGCCGGTAATACGTCTCGGTACAAACCAAGAGCACCGAATCCGCCCAATCCAATTGGTCCAACATCCAGCGCGACCAATCCTCCTTGAGTCGACCGGCCACGTATTGGTCGATCTGTGCTTCGAACCCATCAGTCCGAAGCCGTTCCGACAATCCGAGCACCCGCTCTTCGTGGTCCGCCGAATCGTGGCTGTAGCTGAT
>DLVS01000699.1:3484-4246 GCA_003445095.1 Verrucomicrobiales bacterium | reverse complement strand
CAGAGTAGTCGTTACGACGTCGAAGGTTTCGTTGTCGTCGCCGGGGGGGCCGACCGGATCTTGCATGAGATGGACGATCCGAGTGCCGTCGCCACTGAACGAAGCCTCGGGACGCCAGGTGTCGGCGGTGATCACCTGCGTCGCTCCCGTAACGAAGATTCGGTGAAACAGGTGCGAAGTGCCTGGTTCGGTCACTCCGGCCTCAGCGATCGCCGCGTCGCTAACGAACAGGAGGCCCGTTGCGTCGGGGCTCAATACTGGCGTGTTTGAGGTGGCCGGTTCGCTAGAAGTTGGAGGCACGGTCTGAAGCAATTCATCCAATGTATGAAGACCATTATCGGCATTCCAGACCCGGACATGGACCTCGGTGCTGAGCCCGGTTCCGATTCGAATACTGAACGCTAGCGTGCGACCGTCGGCTGACATCGAAGGGCCTTCGCCGAGTCCGCTCGACGCTACGTCGGCGGCTCCTGACGCCCGCACCCATTGCCCGGTCTCGAGGTCTCCCCACCAAACTCCGGTCGCGTTCGGACGCGCCGGAAAACTTGGGAGAACCACCAAGGCTAAATAGTGTCCATCCGCGCTGAGGACGACTTCGTCCACCAGCAGCCCGGCTGTCAGTGCTGGCGAGGCAGTCCCCGGGATCGTGACCCGTGTCAGGGTTCCAGTCGTTCGACGCCAGACCACCAGTGAGGTTCCTAAGCCTTCCAAGGGCACCAGGTTGGAGGACTCGGTTACGAAGACGACGATTTCACCGTCACG
>DLVS01000699.1:0-3401 GCA_003445095.1 Verrucomicrobiales bacterium | reverse complement strand
AAGACGACGATTTCACCGTCACGCGAAATCAGAGGCTGATACGAGGGACCATTGCCCGAGGCTCCACCTGAGGTTCGGCTGATGAGTTGGGTCGTCCCCGTCTGCAAGTCCCGCAGGTAGATATCGGTGACCCCGTTCGCATCGTCGAGGCTCACCAGGTTGGAAGCGCCTCTTTCGAAGGCAACGAATCGACCGTCAGCCGAAATGACCGGAGTGCCCGAACTCTGATTTCCTTTGCTGATACCATCCAGGCCGACACTGACGAGCTGAGTTGTCCCGCTGACCAATTCGCGCCAGAACACCTGGCCAGCGTCGTTGCCGGTTGCCCCGGCGCGCGAGAAGGCGATGCGCTGTCCGTCGGCCGAGGCAGAAAACTCGCGAACGGCGCCGGCCCCTTGGGTGCCATCTGGCCCGAGGGAGACGAGCTCGGTTCGATCCGCGGTGAGATCGCGGCGAAACAAGTCGACGACTGCGCTATTGAGGTCGTTGGTGACCAGATTGCCGGCCGAACTCAGGAAGAACACGTAGCGATTAGTCGCGGCAAATTCGGCCGCACCCGACCAACCGGAGCCGGCGGTGGAAGGTGGTATTCCCGGCGCCCGGAACGAAACGGGAAACAACGCCGCGCTGGCGGCCAAGGGAAGGAGACTTGCAGCCCACACGCCACACGCTGAGAAAACGTTCATAAGATTGAGGAAGTGAGATTGGATAATCGACTCAACGATTGCTCGGTATGCTTGATTTTGAAATTCGCTGGTTTTCCCCGTGACCGCTCACTCCGCGGTGACCGCCACAAGGAAGGGGGCCGATCCCGAAGCTGACGATTGGAAATCGAGCGTCTCAACTGGGTCATCAGGATTTGGATTCAACCACGTGGTGAGGTGAAGGCGCGGGCGGTTTCGGTAGTCGGTTGCAGCCCCATTCACTTCAGGCCCGATGACTGCTTTTGCTTCGGCGAGTTCGGTCGATTCACTTCCCCAATCGGCGACGTCCATGCCGTATCGCAGCGGTATCTCAAATATCTCGCCGCTGAGGCGCTGAATTTTCAAGCGGGACACGGTGGTGCCAACGGGGACGACCCCCGCGGTCCCATGCAAAAAACGAAGCCTTCGACACGATTGGCGAACCCGAATGCCCGCCTCGTCCAGCGGGAGCCGCTTGACGAGTGAGTTGCCCCTCAACTGAACGAGCCCTCGAATATCAAAGTGGATCCCCTCAATCCACGTAAGCCCGAAGGGAAGGCACGCAACACTTTTAGTGCCCTCGCTATGGGCGCCAATCGGCCCCTCAGCTAATGACGCGGTATAGTGGGCCGACAAGTCGATCAAGTTAGCCGGAGCTTCGACGTCTCGCTCAGGAATTCCGAGCCGAGCCCGCCGTTCGCGGACGGCTTCGGACATCCACTGGTCTACCCGCGGTAGCAACTGAGACCGGGCGGCAACCACGGCCGACTCGTTCAGCTCGGTCTCTTCCGGATGAGCGCGCAGCAACGACATCACCCGATCATAAGCGGCGACGGCTTCGTCAAAGCGGTTGGCTCGCTCGAGCAAGTGCGCCCGTAGGTTCCAGAGCCGCGGGTCCTCGGGAAACTGCTCGAGAGCCCCGAGCATCTCATGGGGTTTCGGATCCAGGCCGTCCGAATTGCGCGACACCTCGGCCCAGGCTAGCCAAGTCTCGCGCGCTTCCGGAGCCACTTCGATGGCTTGGCGACCGGCTTCTCGCGCTTCCGGCCAGAGGCTGGCTTGGGCGCATTGGATGGCCAGGCGAGCCAGCGCCAAGGCGTTCTGAGGCGCCGCCTGAGTCGCGAGTCGAAGCGACATCAAATTCGTTTCCGCCACGCAGCGTTCGACAAAGGCCGTGACCAACAAATCTCCGAACGGCGACACGGTCGGAGCGTGGGCGCGATCCGCGGCCCACCGAGCCCAGGTCGTGACTCGGTCCCCACTGTCGACCCGATTTAACGTGTCCTTGGTGATCGCCAATCGTCCCGGCGGCACCGGATCGAAGCGGTCTCCGCCGTTCCAGTGCTTGCCGCCCAATCCTTCGGCCAGATCAGCCAGCCACGGCGGCGCTGGGACATCGGTCATGGTTGTCTCCCATACGCAAGCAACGCCATCGAGTGACGCCGTCAGTACCTGCTTTCCGTCCGGACTGAAGGTGGCGCGCGTCGCCGGTCCCGCATGGCGAATCACTTCGTTGACCAATTGGCCCGTCGCCGCCCACCAAACTCGCGCGGTGCCGTCGGCGGAGGCGGTGATGACGTGCCGGCCGTCGCGGCTGAATTCGGCGGAGTGAACCGGTCCCTCGTGCCGGAGCATTTCGCAGTGTGGTCTACCGGTAGGCACCTCCCACAGACCCGCAAGCCCATCGTCGGAAGCAGTCACCACTAGACGACCATCCGGGCTAAATCGCGCGGAGCGTACGCCGCGGTGATGATGTAGTTGCACCGATTTGGTTGATCGGGCCTGCCGGTCCCACAAGCGGGCCGAACCGTCGCGGCAAGCGGTCACTAACCAGCGACCGTCCGGACTCAAATCAGCAAAGGTGACCTCGTCCGGGTGGCGGAAATCAGACGTGGTGATTTCTCGCCCGGAGCGGGTTTCCCAAAGCCGGACGCTGCCATCCGGGCCAGTTGTAATTAGTGTATCCCCGTTTGGACCGAACGCGGCGAACTGGATCCCTGGGTCATGATGAATCGAAAACTGAATCCGGCCCGTCTCCGAATTCCGAACCGTGGCGCGGCCTTCCTTCGATGCGGTGACGAACGCGCGGCCGTCCGGAGTGAAGGCAACCGCTTGAATTGGACCGGAGTGAACGAAGGCCTCACGCTCAAGTAAGAACCTCGCGACATTGATCGCCAGAACCGTCCCATCCTTCGCGCCGGCGACAACTCGAGTACCATCCGGACTAAAGCAAACGGAGGTCACCGGGCTTTGCTGACGCGACAGCGTATGCAAAAGGCGGCCGCTGCGGCTATGCCAGAGGCTGATCATGCCGTCAGCGCAGGCCGTGACGACCAGGTCTCTCGTTGGACTGAAGTCTGCCCCCAGCACGGCCGACGAATGGACGAACGGATGAGTGGCCGGAACAGGACCCCTCGGGCCTGGCAACGCGGAGAGCAGGCGCTCCACCACTGGCTGGTGAGTAGGAGCGCGACGGACCGCGGCGGCCAAGACGGCAAGCCCTTCCGTGGTGTTCCCGGTCGCGAGCATTTCGTTAGCGCGGGCAACCTGAAGCTGGGCTTGGCTCAGGTTCGCCTCTTGCCGCGCCTGGAATCCATCTTCGACCAGCTTCTCCCCCCGCCGATATTGGAAGTAGTTTCCGAACAGACCGATCATGACTGCCCCGGTCACCGTCACCGTCAAACCAGCGAGCAATGGCTGTCGCTTAACCCATTTCGC
>DLVS01000523.1 GCA_003445095.1 Verrucomicrobiales bacterium | reverse complement strand
TCCACTCGTCACTTCCGACTTTCTTTTGCGACACTGGTTTTACAGACCAGCAGCCGGAACGCTTCCCCTGAAATTCGTAGCGGGCGTGGGAGTCACCCCCACCTGAAGAAGTTTATGAGGCTTCTCTCTGTGCATTGGTCGAGTTTCCCGCAGTTGAAATTGGCCCGCCGAGCCGAAGCTCGCATGTGTGAACCCAAGGGTCCGCCTGCGCGCTTTGCGCTTCGGCGCGACAGCCTTCGCCCGCCGCATAGCTGCGGGAAAGGCTGGTGGAGTCGGTGGGTAACGCTCCCACATCAACCTGCTTGCAAAGCAGGTGCATTGCTTGTCTGCCACGACCCCAAAATGAATGAAAAGTGGCAGGCTGCCTCCGTGCTGCCCGGAGTAGGCTGAGTTTTGGAGACTCGGCCGCGTGCTGACGCGCAGCCTGTGAAGACTTGGTGCGGCTGCCGGGAGTTGCACCCGGACCATCTACCTGGCAGGAAGACATTCTGCTGTTAAACCACAGCCGCGAAATTAAGAGGGCCGGAAGCTTCACGCTCCCGGCCCATGCCATTTCAACAAAGAACAAACACCTCTTGGTGATCTATTCGATCCCAACCCGCGGTTTCACGGCGGCTGTTTCGGTGTTTAGGGGCACACCTCCTCCGAAGCCCTTAGAATGTAAATTCTGGCCTAACACAATTGGCGCGCTTCTTAGCGACCGCTGGACATAATCCACCAGTGGAGAACCTCGGCTCTCCTGCGCCCGTTTTAGTTTTGTGTCGATTGACATCATCGAGATGTCGCCTTCCTTTCGTTCACAGATCGCTCACCTTTCGTTTATGCACTGGCTTATGGTCATTCACGGAAAACAAAAACCCCTGCTTACCTCGAAGTAAGCAGGGGTAGGAAAGATTTTATGGTTCTTCTGTTACCCGCTTACTTTCGGAGTATCCAAATTCGTTTCGGGAGCTTGCCCCCGGTACGACCTGGATAGGCCAAGGCTGAACACACAACCCTGGCTTAACCGGCTATGACGTGTCGCTTGCGCGACCGACATTGCCGGCCAAATCACGATTGATATGTAAGTACAGGTTCTCATCGAACGTTAATGAGGATTGTGTGTTGAGTATGGTTACGTCAAATCTTTTCACAGCATTTTTTTGAACGGAGGAGATCAATGGAAACGTCAGTGTTTAGATGATTCGGTTTGTTGAAGGCAGAGCGTTCATCCTTGCAAGACCAGCGCCGTCGATGCCCACAGTGGGTTGCTTTTCTTAGGCCGATCTTTCCGCCTAATGTGTCGCCTGTTCCGACATGTATTTCGCTCATGGAGTTTCATGAACCAATCGGCCGATTAGGCGAATCTGTGCGGGAAACGCTTCGCAACGCGTACCTTCAGCCTGTCTTCTTTCACGCTTCGCGGAATTTCCGGTCAATGACTACACTCATACGCAGTGGGTGATAATTCGGACTTCCATTCTTTGTGGAACGAACACAGTGGAAAGGCCATACAGGTTGCCTACTGGCTCGCTCGGAAATACCGATGGTGTTCACCGGGCGCGACCGGGAGCGTTACACGCGCAGGCGATGACCCGCAGAAATGGTGGGGGCGGTTTTTTCCTTGGCGACCGGCGTGGGGATTCTCTCGAGGTTGCGCCCCTCGATCGCACTTTGCTGCAAGGTGACCGCCGTGCCCCGAAGCCCTGCCAGGTGACGCATCAGTTCGTCAGCGCGGCTGATTTCTTTCTTCACGGCTGCCAACGCGTGGTCCGCGGCCTTTAAATCGGTCTTCGATTCGAGCTGGCTTACGACGCGTTTACCCGGCTCCGATCCATTCTCGACCAAAGGATGCCCTACTGCTTCGAGGAGGATTCGTCGTGTTTCGGTCAGGTCTCGTTCGCGCTCCCTCAGGCGATCCGAGGCACGACTGATTTCTTGAAGCCACTGCTCCCCGTCAGCAGAACGTGGTCGGAGATGTTGTCCTTCCACGGGCGTCCAAGAGTCGACTTCATTCCTCGTATAAACCTCCCATGCCAAGGGTCGGGCCGGCTCCTCCAGAACTACCGAACGGAACTGGTAATCTCGGAACCGGCCTTGCGGAACATGAAAATCCATGCGGATGGCCAAATACCCATCCCGGGTGTCCACGATCGCGTATTGTCCATCGTCCTCGTAGCGCCAAGAATGTACTTTGCCTTCGAGCGCCTTCTCGGGCTCTGGGTTGACGACTTTGGCGCGGAGCCGATGGCACACGTCATAGATTTCGGGATCCCGGTCCTCGCCACCCCCACGAGCAATGTACTGGTAATGTTCAAACTCGATCCATTTCTCTGAACCCTTCGACTCACCATTTTGCTTATCCATATTAACGCCCCAAATCACGTGCGAACGAAATTGCTGAAAGTCTCAATCGTAACTCGTCCACAAGGATCCCACCATCCTTCCATCATATTGCTGAACAAAGCTTCAGGCCGACAGTTCAGCGACGGGCGGACGATTTGCGATGGAACTCATCTTGGGCCTTACCGGACGAAAGATGACGATGGCCGACGGAAACGGCGCAGGGTAACGACCGCCTTCGAAGGTCAATCTTCCCCGCAACAGTCGAATCTCGCCTTTCATCACGTGATCGTGCCACCAACGGGCGTCGGTGCGGGCCGGCAGCAGGCAAACGACCGTACTGCCAGAGTGGGAAGTCTCGTAGGCTTTCTGAATCCAGCGCCCGATGACTCGACCGTAGGGAGGATTCATGAAAACGGTTTCGCCGCTCCAATCCTGGCGAAGCCCATCCTCGAACCGCGTGAAAAACTTCCGGCATTTCGCATTCTGTGGTGTGGCGCACGGATCCAGGGTAAATCCGAATTCCGCATGAAGCGTATCGAAGAGCCAGCGAGGTGTGGGCCATTCGTCGGTGGTGGAGCGAAAAAGGACCGTATTCACAGCGCGGGGGTGACGCGAGTTGGGCGGCTAGCGGTTAGGCTCCGGGCGCGATCTTCAAACGGCTGGTTGCTCCGGGAGGTTCGTCCGTCCCTGATGCAGGCAGGGTTGCCTTTCTTACGATTCTTTAAGCGCCAACGCTCCTGGACGGCATCGGTCGCCCTGGCGAGCCATTTGACATCATGGCGCAGTTCGAGGAGTTCAGCGGTGGCGAAATACTTGGTCGAATTCTGACCTGGTCGGCCAAGTGGGCGTAGGAGTCCTCTGGACACAAGGACCGGTATGTCGTGACCAGGAAATCCTAGAATGATTCCTGCTTCGATATAGGTCACCCTAGCAGGCCAACCCACCAGTGTGCGAAACTGACAATGCTCAGTATTCATGAGGAGAGTTCTGACTTCTTTCAATGCTACTCGACGGTAAGCCGTGAGTGTTTATCAGCGTATTTATATCCAAAGCGCTATGGCCTGCGGTTGCGCGAGGTCGCTCACAAATGTGCTTCTTCCTTGAAGTTCACCGCGCATCGGACGCGGAGGAATTCGATGCCGGCGGAGAAACCGCGCCGACCCGAAGGTTCCCGATCTTGGCCAGCGAGCGGTCGATGGTGTGAGTGACGTAGAGGTACATCTGTTTGCCAGCCGGAACCCGAACGAAAACACCATCGCGACGGATCGTCTCGGCGATTTGCTCGGCGTATCGGTTGAGCACCTCGCTCGCGCCCGCGATACCTGCGTTGCGAATTGAATTGCGCGCCTGGCGGCCGAAGAGGGTGCTGTCCGTTTGCTGGAAAGCGCCCGCGGCCCCGCTGATGAAGGTCGAAAGGAACAGCTTAATCTCGGCGCTCGAATCACTCTTGAGAACCTGGCCAGTTAGTCCGGCTGACCCGTCTCGTTCACCCCAACGCCCGGTTTCGCTGTCGTCACGGTCCAGGGCGATTGCCTTAACGGTGAGTTCTTCGCCATTCTGCCAGACAATCGTCCACGGCCCGTTAGCCACGATGCGGTCCCGGAGCCGATCCACGCTGGCCCGTCCATGGAGTTCCGAACCCGCGGGGATGATCTCCTCGCCATCAAACCATAAACTGTCCACGACCAGGGCGATGATCGGCGTATCAATGTTGGCGGAATCGATGGTGTTTACGGTGACGGCTCGAATCATGCGGCCTGCGGGAGCGAAAACGGACAGGGCGGGCAGATTGGTTTCTGGAGGTAGGTTGACGTGGAT
>DLVS01000671.1 GCA_003445095.1 Verrucomicrobiales bacterium | reverse complement strand
CCGCGAACTCGCGTTTCTAGGTTCAAATCTTATCCATAGAGACTATGAAATATATACTTGCTAGCTGCCTTGCTGTTTCTGTGTGTGCGGCCAACGATCCGAAGACTGGCACCTTTACTAACTTGGGCTTTGATGAGCCCATTATCACGTTTCCCCCAGCCTGGGCCTCACTTCAGACATCTTGAACGGTTGGGCTTTAACTGCGGCGGGGGGCGAAGTGCCGATTGTGATTCCCGTGGGTCCTACCGGGGAGTCCGCCACCTTGACCTTTGCTCCGCGCTATACAGATCCACTTCCGAGTTTTGGTAAATATCAACTATTCTTCGCGAACTTTGTGAATGGTGAGTTTGAGCTCACGCCAACCTACACTCTCAAACAGACGGGTAAAGTTCCCGAGTTGGCGTTTGAATTGCAGGTTTACTATAGTTACGGTGACTTTCCTCCACCGCCGAGTCTCCTGCAATGTCGCATCAATGGTCAGGATATTCCGATCGAGAGGAGTCCTTGGTTCACTAGCATCTGGGAATTCCCGGTGTCCGCCTACGCCGGCCAGGAAGTCGAACTCCAATTCGTGTTAGGACCCCGCACGGGCCTTTTTTTCGACATCTCCGGGTTTACTTCGGTTCCTGAGCCTTCCACCTGGGCATTGCTGGGTCTCGGTGGGTCGGCGTTGGGTTGGGTCTACCGCAAGCGGCGACGATAGTGCAACCGTCCCGGCGGTAGTGCCTGAGCCAGGTATTGGGTCTATGCAACGACGACCACCGATAGGCCCGAATTCCGAAGTTAGAGCCCGCCTCTAAAGGCGAGGATTGGGGAGCATACGCCTCTGGCACGGAAACAGGACACGGGTGACACTCGGGAAGCCGGACATGGGTGACACGTATGGAATAAGAGGAGGCCACGATGAGATTGCGAGAACCGAGGCACACTGCGACGCAAGCCCCTAAAGGTATGAAATACAGGGTTTGCGGCGCAGTGGGGCTCGGTTCGGATTTCAGAGCACCCCAACCGCGAACAAGCCGGCCCACGAGAATGTCACCTATGTGTTGTCTCACTTTTGTCACCCATGTCCTGGTTCCGTGCCTCTGGCGTGTTGTTTTGGGCGTCCCGCCCTAAACAGCGTTCGACCCTCTTTTTCCCCAGGGAAACTCGGGAATGGTGTGTGACGAGGATTCAGGCGGGACGCCCGAATCAGCACGCCAGAGGCGCGCGCTCCCCAACTCCATTTCGGAGTTCGGGTTAATTTGACCACGACCAGGGACAAATCCTCCTGGACCCGACTGACGACCAGTAACCCGATTGCCGCGCTCAGCAATCCCCTCCCGAACCCAACCCGAGCCAAGTTCGACCAAGTCCAAGCTGTGGCGTTGCCATCGAGCGGCAGCGGCTCCTTCAACAACGTGAGCCTTGGCACTTTCAACCCAAGCTCTGAGACAAGAATGGGGAGCGTGAGCCTCTGGCGTGTGAGTCTGGACGCCCTCGCCCAAACCTTCGTCCTCCCCATCTCATTCACCGCGTCCGGAACAAAAGTGAGTGGAACGACGTTTTCGGCGCGACACCGAAAACTGCACGCCGGAGGCGTGCCCTACCCAATCTCCCGCCCGACGGCAGAGCCAATTTCGGAATTCGGTATAAGGTCCGTGCCCCAGTCCGATGGGCCGTCACGTGGCTCTTGACGGCTCAGGTGGCTTGCTCGCGCAGTGGTACTCGCTAAGGTGCGGAGCACATGAGTTTTGTCGCCGAGTTCGATGCGTTGCCGTTCTCCGCCTTGCTGCGGCGCGCTCGGCATGCTAGCTCGGCGGAGGTTTCTTCACTCCTGGAACGCAGACCGTCGTCGCTCGCCGACTTTGCCGCTCTTCTGTCGCCCGCTGCCGGCGAATACCTCGAGACCTTATGCGCCCGCTCGCAAGCCGTGACTCGTCAACGGTTCGGTAAAGTCATCCGACTCTTCGCGCCCCTTTATCTCAGCAACGAGTGCATCAACAACTGCGCCTATTGCGGGTTCTCGCGAGACAACGCGATTGTAAGGGTCACCTTGAGTGTCGACGAAGTACGCCGCGAAGCTCGGGCCTTGCTCAACCAAGGATTTCGCAACGTGCTCCTGGTGGCCGGCGAGCATCCCAAGTTTGTCTCGAATGGATATCTGCGAGACTGCACGGCCGCCCTGCACGAATCGGTTCCTTCGTTGTCGCTCGAAGTGGGGCCGATGGAAACTGCGGATTATCAACCCATCGTCCAAGCGGGGGCCGACGGCTTGGTCGTGTACCAGGAGACGTACGACCGGGCCACATATGGGGAACTTCACACGGCCGGCCCGAAGCGCGACTTCGATTGGCGATTGGCGTGCCCCGAGCGGGCGTATGCCGCCGGCTTCCGCCGAATCGGAATTGGCGCATTGCACGGCCTGGCTGACTGGCGGTTCGAAGCCATCGCCACCGCGGCGCACGCGGCGTACCTGCTCCGGCATTGCTGGAAGTCGATGTTGACGATATCCGTCCCGCGGCTGCGGCCGTGTGCCGGGGAATTCCAACCATTGATACATCTGGGTGATCGAGACCTGGTGCAATTGGTGGCGGCCTTGCGGTTGTTTCTGCCAGACGTCGGCTTGGTGCTTTCAACGCGGGAACCGGCGGCGCTCCGCGATGGATTGTTCCCGCTCGGCATTACCCACGCCAGCGCCGGGAGCCACACGGAACCGGGCGGCTACACTGGGGCCGGCCGTGACAATCTTCACCAAACCATTCGGGGACGGATCGTCGAATTCTCCACTCTCGAAGGAAGTCCGGCGCTGGCGCGACCGACCGCGGCGACGGGACAGTTCGAGATCGCCGACGAACGGTCGCCCGACGAAATCGCCTGCCTGTTACGTCGCCTCGGGTACGAACCCGTGTGGAAAGATTGGGATGCCGCGTTGAGCGCTTGAGGCGGTTTCTCGACCCAATCCATTCTTAGATCTCATGTCGTCACGCTTGCGTTCGGCCGCCTTGTTTGCCGAAGCCCTGGAACACCTCCCCGGGGGCGTCAATTCCCCGGTCCGAGCCTTTCGCGCGGTAGGCGGTCAACCGTTCTTTGTCGAGTCAGCCCAAGGTTCCCGTCTGCGAACTGTCGATGGCGACGAATTGCTCGACTACGTCTGCACGTGGGGACCGGCGATCTTAGGCCACGCCCATCCGAAAATTGTCTCAGCGATCAAGTCAGCAGCGGATCGCGGAACTAGCTTTGGCATCCCGAATCCCCTGGAGGTAACGCTTGCGGCGCGGGTGAAAGAGTGGGTCCCGAGTGTGGCCAAGATTCGCTTCTGCAACTCGGGTACTGAGGCCTGCATGTCCGCGATCCGATTGGCCCGAGGATTCACGCGGCGCGACAAGATTCTTAAGTTCGACGGGTGTTATCACGGTCACGCCGACTCCTTGCTCGTGAAAGCGGGCTCGGGAGCGTTGACCTTCGGGCATCCCGACAGCGCGGGTGTTCCGGCGGATTTTGCCCGACATACGCTCGTGCTTCCTTACAACGATGGAGAGGCTCTGCGCGCCGCTTTCAATGAGCACGGACGCGAACTCGCTGCTGTCATCGTGGAAGGCGTTCCCGCCAACGCGGGCTTGTACTTGCCCCGGCCGGGTTATTACCAACTGCTGACCGATCTGTGCGATCAGCACGGGACGCTGCTTATCTTCGATGAAGTCATGACCGGCTTTCGGCTGGGTCGTGGCGGAGCTCAGGAACGGTTTGGCGTCACTCCTGACTTGAGTTGCTTCGGCAAGATCATCGGCGGCGGCTTGCCGGTTGGGGCGTTTGGAGGTCGGGCCGACATTATGGATTATCTCGCTCCCCTGGGGCCGGTGTACCAGGCCGGGACGCTGAGCGGGAATCCGTTGGCGATGGCGGCTGGTCTCGCAGCCTTGGACGAGCTGGCACAAGTAAATGCGTTCCCGACTTTGGAGGCGCGAGGCTCTCAACTCGCCGAAGGAATGATTGAGGCGGCCAAGTCGGCGGGTGTGAGTGTGCAATGGCAATGGATCGGCTCAATGTTTTGCGGCTATTTCACCGACGCGCCGGTGTGGAATCTCACTGACGCGCTGCGGAGCGATCTCGCCAAGTTTGCGAAGTTTTTCCACGGAATGCTGGCCGAGGCAATTTACCTGGCACCTTCGCAATTCGAAGCCGGATTCATTTCCTTGGCGCATTCAGAAGCAGACCTCGATCAGACCGTTCGGGCTGCGGCGAAAGTCCTGCGCACTCTGTGAGCGGCGGGATTCGTTCAGGGAAAGCCCTCCTTCTGTATTTCGAGGAGACGAAGTGCAAGGGCGGTGTGGCTTCGCGCAGGTCTCTCCGGCAGGGAGTCCCGTCTTACCTGCGATTACGCAGCCAAGCGGGCCGATGACGGGGTGGTAAATCTTTCCGCCCCGGCACGCCTTCCGAACCGGTAGAGCTCTGCTGCCGTAAGGCCCACTCTAACCCGAATAACCCGAATGCGTCCCAGTGAATCGCCAAGGAATTCTGGGGACTCGACACACGCCATCGCTTCCCCCGTTCCCTGCCCTAACTTCACTCGCGCCGCGGATTTAGATGGGGACGCGCGGCAGCGGCGTCCCTACCCGGGGAGACCCTTCGCTACGGTCAGGCCAAAACTCGGGCCCAACCGCTCCCCCAGTCTTCAAGACATACTTTGAGGCGACCCTGTCCAATCTCCCGGAGCTCAGTCTTGCCCTCGACCGCTCCAACGGGAAGGTTGCGCCATGTTCCGTTGGCTGTCGGTATCTGTTCTCGGATGGGTCGCCCTACTCGTCGCCCTAGGAGGCGAGTCTACCAATCGATTTGGATTTGGAGGTCCCGAAGTTTTCCCGCTCGATTACGGGATTGCGTTCCTGCATGTCGCCGATCTCGATGGCGACTCCCTCAACGACATCGTGGTCGTCAACAATTCACGGTCCAAGATCAACCTGCTCTACAACCGGACGGGAAACACCAATGCCCCGGTCACACCGGCCAAGGTGGGCCGGCGCGATCTGAACGAACTTCCGGCCGACGCCCGATTCCGAGTCGATTCGATCGCGTCAGAAAAACGTATCACGTCGTTGTCGGTGGCCGACCTGAATGGCGACGGCAAGCCCGACCTCGCCTACTTCGGCGAACCCAAGGAGCTGATTGTCCAATTCAATCAAGGCACTAACGGCTGGTCCCAACCTCGTCGCTGGCCGCTCGACGACGGCGCCCTCGACTACAACGCCCTAACGACTGGCGACGTCAATGGCGACGGGAAGACCGACCTCCTGCTGCTCGCGGAAAAACACCTCTACATCCTCCGCCAACAAGCCGACGGAACGCTCGGAGAACCGGAGCGAATGCCGTATTCCGGAGTGGTGAAAGCCGTTCAGGTGCTCGATCTGAACGGCGATGGGCGAGAAGATTTGTTGTTTGTGAATTGGGACAATGCGAACCCGTTCCGCTTTCGCCTGCAACAGTCCGACGGCCAGTTTGCTCCGGAAGTCCATTTGCCCTTGAGCGCGATTCGCAGTTATTGGGCGAGCGATTTGGACGGAGACGGCAAAACTGAGGTGATCACGATCGCGGCCAAGTCAGGTCGCGCCGCCGTTTCCAATTTCACCCTCGAACCAGCCGAACCGTTGGTGGATGGCTTGGGCGACGGCCAATTCTCAGTGCTCCCGTTGAGTCGCACGGACAAACCACGGCGTGGGGTGTTGTGGGCCGATTTGAATGGGGATGAGCTAGCGGACTTGGTTGTCGCCGATCCTGGGAGCGGCCAGTTGACCGTCTGGCTTCAGCGGGCCGATGGGACATTGTCCGAGCCGAAGAATTACCCGAGCCTGACGGGCATCACGGAAATCGTAGCAGCCGACTGGAATGGCGACGGCCGAACTGAACTATTCATCTTGAGCTCCGACGAGAAGCAAGCCGGCGTGACCTCACTCGACGCCAACGGCCGCCTGCCATTTCCCCAATTGATTTCGCTGACCGGTCGGCCGTTGGCGTTGGCTGCCGGCTCGATCAAGCAAGGGGAACGACCAACCTTGGCAATCGTTCAAGAACGCGACGACAAACGGCCCGGAAAGGATGGCAAAGAGGAATCATTCACGGTGCGCGAACTGGTTCTTCGCTCGGCCGACGGCACCACCGTTACCCAGCGCTTGGCCGAAGAGTTCAAAGGCTCACCCGCGCGGCTAGCGTTACATGATGCCAATCAAGATGGACTGAACGACTTCGTTCTGCTGACGCCCTACGAGAAGGTGAAGATTTTAGTGCAACGCGCCGAGCCGAAGGACGGGAAGCAATTTGAGGAAGTCGATGTTACGCCGCCGGGCGGCAGTTTAGAAACCCCGTGGTTATTGACAGCCGATGTGGATCGTGACGGGAAAAATGAGCTGCTTCTGCCGCAGAAGAATTTTCTGCGTGCGGTGGTGCTCACCTCCGAAACAGGGGAAAAGCCCAACTGGAGCTTCACGGTGCGCGACCAGATCAATGGCACGACGAGCAGTTCTCGTTTAGTGGGCGCTGCGGCGTTGCCTCAGGCGGAAGGCCAAGCGCCGCTAATATTCCTGCTCGATGCGGATCGCAAGTCCCTCTCCGTGGCTCGCCGAGACACGAATGGAGTCTGGCAGACGGTTCGGAATACGCTCCTGCCGGTGACGGACTTCACTGGTCTTGTTCCGCTGGCCTTAGGTGGGAAGGACGCCAACACAATTGGCTTTATCGGGAACAACTCGGTCGCGTGGAAGCAATTTGGTGGAAAGGTTTGGACGCTCACCGAGCACGACGGCTATGAGACACCGATTCGGGACGGGTGGTTGCATGATGTGACCAGCGGTGATCTGGACAGCGACGGCCGCCAGGACCTGGTCTTCCTGGAGACCGCCAAGAACTATGTGGACCTGGTGCAGTACGAAGCGCCACACAAACTGGTGTCGGGCAATCGGTGGCCCGTGTTCGAAGAACGGACTTTCCGTCAGCGCCGCAACGAAGTGCCCGAGCCTCGGGAGGCCGCCATCGCTGACGTGACCGGGGACGGCAAGAACGACCTACTGCTCATCGTTCACGACCGCGTGTTGGTGTATCCGCAGGAATAGTCGAATCGAGAGGCGTTGAGTCTTCTTCCATTTCCGACGGCATCGAAACAGCGAAGTCGAGCCAATTCCGTTCTACCGGCGCGAAGGAATCCCTCGTTCAACCCTCTCCTGCTCTGTTGTCACGGCGCGGGAGAGGGAGGCACTGCTGAAGCCCGAGGATCGATTCCCGCGCGGGTCGAGGGTTCAGCGACAAATTCGTGAGTTGGTGCGGTCCCGCGGTGCGCCGGCGATCGGACAATCAATCTTGTGGCCTCCGCGCTGATGGCGCTGCTCCGCGGCCAGAAGATGGCGGTCACGAGATCGCTCGTGTCGAAGACCGCCCCAATCGACGACGGCGCGTCGAGCGCGTGCGACTTGCTCCAGGTCGAGCGTGTGCTTGCCGGCGACATGAACCAGCCGCGGACGATGACGTCCGCGGCTGGCAGGTGTTTGATCTGAATTTCCCGGATGGGGTTATTGGGCACTCGCAACCGCCAACCACAGGGACACGCTTTCCATAGCAATACTCGAGGGCAATTCTACTCCTCAAACGTAGTGAGTGTTTGGGGGTGCGAGAGCGCGTCGGCAAGGCGGCCAGTTCGTTTTCCGCACTTCGACGGATCTCAATGGTCCAGTTCATGGGGGAGGCTGGATCTCCAAAATCCCAACGGGAATCGAGGTCATGAACCGGGAAGAAGAGAAGCGGGTTTGACGCAGCCATCATCCGCCCTCCCCGCGCCATCTCCCAACCTTCCCGCGTCGGGAGAAGGGCGGTTCGCGGACGGATCTTCAGCGCACAAAGGACTTCGTTGAGGTGCGGGTGGGCTCTCGGCGGCGCCGCTCGATTTGCGCGCTCCGTCCCCCACGTAATTTCATTGGGCACCCTAAATTCGGGGCGAGGTTTGGGTCAAACGCACCCAAAGGCCGGCGTCGAAAGAATTCACTCCCGCCCATCCTCCAATTCGTTAAGCATGCCGATCACCGAGCGCAATCAATTCTGGCTTCTTGAACGAGGGTAGGATTTGCTCAGGTTCAAATCGACAATCAGATGAGCAAGTTAATCATTTGGCTGGGGCTGTTAGCCGCGTTCGAGGGGCGGGCTCAAAACCTGATCGTGAACGGGGGGTTCGAATCACGGGTCGTTGGCTGGGAAGGGACCTATGGTGTTTACCATGATAGCCAGAATCCATTGGACGGGACTCAAGTAGGTTACCTCATCGACATTGGCCACAGCAGCGTCGGAAAGACACTGACGCAAACAGTGCCGACGGAACCAGGATCCACCTACACCATAACTTTCTCCCTTCGCCTGCCGGAACTGTTCGATAACGGCGATGGGCACTGGTATCCGGTGGTCGGTGATATGCGCGGAATCACCAACCGGACAACGGTCAGTGTCCGCTGGGGCAGTCAGACTCTCACCAACATTCCGGTCACGCTCCGGGATCGTTGGACTCGTCACACGCTTCAGGTCGTGGCGCAGGAATACCGGACGCCGCTGAATATTCACAATCCAAGTCGCGAAGCCTGGCCGTTCATCGATCGCATCTCGGTCACGCCATCGCCCCGGACCCTGACCTCCACGAAACCGAACGTTCTTTTCATTATTCTCGATGATATCGGGATCGATCAGTTGAAGATTTTCAATCCGTTGGCGCGAAATCCCGCACCGACGCCAAACCTGGACGCCATCGCCGAAGCGGGGGTGAAGTTTACCCGTTGTTATGCGATGCCGGAATGCTCCCCGGGACGTTCCTGCTTCTTCACCGGACGCTATCCCTTACGCACTGGCGTGACGGCTGCCATTCTCAGTCTAGACCTCACCGGCGCCCAAGTGTCGCGGTATGAAATGACCACCCCACGGATCTTGGCGACTGCGGGCTACCGCAATGCCCTGATCGGTAAGTTTCACTTGGCAGGTCCGGATAATAATCCAGACGGATTTGGCACTCCGGCCACTCTGGGTTGGAACTATTTTAATGGCACCCTTTATGGCGCCCCGGCATATATCGATCCAAGCTTGGGCGGGCAGTACACAGCCGATACGACCAATTATTGTTGGGGATTTCCACTGGGTTCCCAACGCGGCGTCGGTTGGTTCCTAACTTCGAGCAACACGGTCGTGTGTGATGACAATCAAGGACTCCGTTATACAGGAAAGGAGATCGTGACTCGGGGCGGGATTCCGGCGCTGAACGCCGATGGGCACTTCGCCACAACTTGTGCCGAGGCCCGGTCCTCTGGCCGCAGCGTAGCATTCAATCAATACAACGGATACTACATGTGGCCCAAGGCTACGAATGACGGAACCAACGTCGTTACGTCGATCGGCCGACAATACGCCACCATTGCCCAGACGGACGACTCCGTCGCGTGGATCCGGCAACAATCGAACGGAGTTCCCTGGATGTGCAGCGTCAGCTATTCGGCGATCCACACTCCGTATCAGCCACCGCCGGATGCCCTATATCCTCCAGGGTTCACTTGGCCGACCAACATACCGGAAAACGACTGCCAGAATGCTGGCACCATCAAAGTAGTGGGTGATCTGATGTTGTCCGCAATGGATCGCGAGATCGGTCGCCTTTTAGTGGAGTCTGGCTTAGCCACTCGAGGCCCTAATGGACAACTCATCTATGATCCGGCCGCCAGTAATACCATGATCGTGATTACCGGTGACAACGGCACCTATCTCGATAGCGTGAATTATCCCTACAATCCGGCTCGGGCCAAAGGTACACCTTACGAAACGGGCATTCGCACGCCCCTGATTGTATCCGGACCATTGGTGACTCAGCCGGGTCGCAGCGTGGATCATCCGGTCAGTGCGGTGGATCTATTCCAACTCTTCGGAGAACTAGCCGGCGTGGACGTGCGGTCTGTCGTGCCTTCCGCGCATGTCCTCGATTGTCGCCCAATGCTTCCTTATCTCACTGACCCGAATACGCCGGCCATTCGCCGGTTCATCTTTGCTCAAGCCGGCAATGGGTTGAAGGCGCCTTCCAGCCACATCTGGCCGACGGTGATCACCGTCGGACCAGACCACATCTGTACCGACTCCACATTTACCTCGCAAAGTTTGGCGGAGACCGAGGGAGGCACCTGGTATGGGCCGGGAGGAACACAGCAGTTCTTTACGTGCTGTGACGTCGATGCCGCGAACCTTTACACCAACCTCACCATCTTGCCGACGCGCTCGTGGGCTGTGCGCAATGAACGGTATAAGCTCATCCAGTTCGATCGCGCGCCGTGTGACACGAACCTGGGCCAGTTCGAGTTGTATGATCTCCAACCGACCCCCACTGACCCGATTAATCCGTTGGGCTTGGATAACTCGGGTCGCAATCTTCTGATCAATGATTCCATCGACAACTTAACTCCCACGCAACTGGCCAACTACTTTGAATTGATGGGTGAACTACAACGGATCCAGGCATCGGAGACGACCTGTTACACCGATGGAAACCTCGACAAGCAGGTCACCCAGGCTGACGTGGACGGAGTTAATGAGTATTGGGGCCAGCCAAGTTGGTTTGATGTCAACAGCGACGGGACGACCGATCAAACCGACCTGGACTGTGTCATGGCCAACCTCGGCAACAATTGCCTCGAGTCCGGCGCCGGCACGATTTGTCCGACACCTCCTTATATCAATAGCCTGGCACTCCTATCCGATGGGGCGACGCAGTTCATTTTCACCGGTGTCGCGGACACGGCTTATACGGTTTTCGCCACCACCAATCTCCTTCAGGCGAACAGCGAATGGTTGAACCTCGGACCCGCGACCCCGACGGGGACGGGTTATTTCGAATTTACCGACGCACCCTCAATCAATCAGAT
>DLVS01000058.1 GCA_003445095.1 Verrucomicrobiales bacterium | reverse complement strand
CTCCGGTCTCCCAACGTTCGTTCACGCCGGCCTTGGCCTGTTCTGGAATCCCCGGGAAGCCCTCCATGTTCGACTGGCCGAAGCAGAGAAAAATCCAGAAGTTGGGATCGGCGGCGAAGGCCTGGACACGCGAGATGAGCAACGCCACGGCCAGCAAGGAAGGAACACGATTCATGGGAAAAGGGCTCCGGTATCGCACCTCACGGTTGAAAGTAGAGCTGCAGGGTCTCGGCCAGATAGTGGCGGGCATTCATCCACGTGTGGCCGCCTTCCGTGATGAGCGATCGGTGCGCAAGCCCCTTGACCTTCAGATAGTCGTCGAACTCCGCCGTCTGCGGATACAGGAAGTCGGTCTTGCCGACGCCCAGCCACAACAGCTTCAACTTCTTGTTCGTCGCCCCCGCGTTCGACGCGGCGCTGGCAAAGTATTTGTCGAAAACCTCCGGCGTGAGATACGCGCTGTAGGAGCCAATCCACGCGAACTTGTCAAGGTTGTTGAAACCGGTGAAGAGCGACTGACCACCGCCACGCGAGAAACCGGCAATCGCCCGCTTCTCACGATCACGACTCACGCGGTAGTTGCCCTCCACGTAAGGCATGATGTCACGAGTCAGCTCATCGCTGAACACCTGGTACATGTCCGCCGCTTGCAGTGAATTCGGCATGGGCGTGCCCATCATCATGTTGCCATAGGGCATCACGAGGATCATGGGCACGGCCTTCTTCTGCGCGATCAGGTTGTCGAGGATGAAATTCGCGCGCCCGACCTTGAACCACGTTTCCTCCGTGTCCGTCGTGCCGCTGACCAGGTAGAGCACGGGATAGCGCGTGTTGCCCTGGCGATAGCCCGGCGGCGTGTAGACGATCAGCGGACGCGTCCGCGCCAGGGTTTTCGAGTTGTAGAACGCGTAGGTCAACTCCCCGTGGGGCACATCCTGAATCGAATGCAGGGACGGCTTGTCCCCCGGGATCTCCACCAGGCTGCTCTTGAAGCGTTCGTTGGGAAACAGGTCCTGGTTGGCCGAATCGGCAACGCCGACGCCGTCGATGACGAAGTTGTATGGATACAGGTTCGGCTCGATCGGGCCCACAGTGGTGCTCCAGACGCCGTTGGTGTCCCGGGTCATGGGCTGGTTGCCCTTCTGGAACTGGCCGCTCAACTCAACGTTCTGCGCGTTGGGCGCGCGGACACTGAATGTCACGGTGCGATCGGAATGCACCACGGGTGACTGGAGTTGGGGCGGCCGGGAGGGCTGGGCGTGAACGGTGACATTCGCGATGAGGCCAAATCCGAGCGACGCGAGCGCAACCACGCGGGAAAAGTTCAGTTCCATGCGAGCGTGTCGGATTGAGTTACTGGGCGGAGGCAGGCTTATTCCGGTCACCGATCGATTCCTCAATCAGCGTTGCGACACCGCGCGGGTCTTCCTGTTGGGCGACGTGGCCTCCCGTGAACGTGCGGATCGTCCAACCGCGCGAGACGGCACGCTGCCAGCTCTTGTCGGTCTTGGCACGTTCCTCGGCGGACTTATCCTTCGGGACGAAGGCGACGTAAGTGACGTTGAGCGCCTTAGCAGCCGGATTCTGGAACGACACCGGCTGATTGAAGCAACCGATGGATTGTTTCACGTTATGCGGTGGCTTGGCGTCGGCCTTGACCCACGGCACCTGCATAAAGCCGTCGGCGAATCGCTTCGGGTCCATTCCCCGTCCGCCGAAGAGATCCCATAGTGACTGGCCGTCTTCCGGCACGGCGGCGTCGAGAAAGACGACGTGCTTGATGCGATCGGGCACGCGATCCATGACCCCGGTGATGACCATGCCGCCGTAGCTGTGTCCGGTGAGCACGATGTCATGGAGATCCTCAAAGAGGATGAGGTTGACCACATCGTCGATGTGGGTCTGAAGAGTTACGTTCGTGCTGTTGAGGTGCATCCGTTCGCCGAGTCCGGTGAGGGTCGCGCGATAGACCGCGTGACCGTCATCCGTCAGGAACTGGCCGGTTCGTTTCCATTCCCAGCCGCCGGCGGTGGCGCCGTGGACGAGAACGAAGGTCTGCTTCTCCGCGGCTTGGAGGTTGTTGGCGACGATGGAAAGCACCAGCGCAAGCAACGGGAGCAGAGCTGGGAGACTGGGCGGTTGGTTTTTCATGGGGAATTGGGTGGAGGTGGAAACCGTTTAGCGATCTTCAGGAAACATGATCTGCGCCGTCTGCCAGAGGTAGCGGCGCCAGTTCAGCCATTCGTGGCCATGGGAGCTGAGCACCGAGAAGGTCCGGATGCCATGATCGTTGAACACGGCCAGGGTCCGCATGCTGTTGAGGTAGGCGATATCCGTTTCGCCGACGCCGAAGTAGACGGGCATGCGAAAGCGCTCATTGATGTTGGTCTGGCTGAGGAGCGGCTGGATGTTCTCTTTGAACACCGGGAGTTGATCCGGCCAGTAACCCGAACTGAACACATACAATTCGCCAAAGGTTTCGAGGTGGGTCAGGCCCGTATTGAGCGTCACGAATCCGCCCATGGAAAGCCCAGCCACCGCGCGGCTCTCCCGGTTGGTGCGCGTCCGGTAATGTCCGTCCACCCAGGGAACAATGTCCTTCAAGTATTCCTGGGTGCAGGCGTCGTCCTCGCCGAGTTTGGGCGGCCTGCCGGACACCACCGGTCCGGTATTCGGCATTGCCACGATCATGGGGCGGGCCTTCCCGGCGGCGATCAGGTTGTCGAGAATGCAGTGGGTGAAGCCCTTGGCGGTCCAATGGCTGTCGTTTTCGCCGCCGCCGTGGTTGAGGTAGAGCACCGGATAACGCCGGACGGTCTCCGTGTCGTAGCCCGGCGGCAGGTAGACATGCATGCGCCTATCCGCGCCAGTCGACGTCTTGTACTCCACGACTTCCACCAGCCCGTGCGGCACGTCGTTGGTCGCATAGAACGCCGTGTCACTCGCCGCCGGAAGTGCCGGCAGGATCGGGACTGGATTTCGTGGGGTAGGCGGTGCGCGAAAGCTGCCGCGGCGAGGCGGTGTATCCGTCGCGTTTGGCCCGGCGGGCAGAGCCTGGAGCAGCGCGGCGGTGGTGGCGGCGAGAATCACGATCCAGGCGGTGTTGCAGCGGGTTCTCTTCATGGCAGGAGCAGAAGGAATCCCGGGCGGCGTTAGGGGCTCTTGGGGGGCAGCACGATCGTGAAGCCCTTGAGCGGGCGATCGCTCGCGTCCAGAAACCGGGCACAGAAGTCGGTGGCACCGCCGCCGTTGACGACGGCGCATCGGACCACGTTCGGCCCCTTCCTGAGGGTCAGACGCTGCGAAACCCCATCGTCAATGACCGTCTGCCGATCGCCGTAGATGCCGACGACCTCCTGTCCGTTGACCCACCAAACGGACGCGGCGTTTGAGCCGATCGCGAGGCGCGCATCGCGAACTTCCTCCGGGCAATCCACAACGGTCACCGCCCAGAACAGGACAAACGACGTGGGTTTGCCTCGGGCACGGGCGAAGTGGTAGAGGTTGACGTTGTAGGCCAGCGTGTCGAGCGCGTGCCAGGTGAGCGCTTCCCCGGCAACCGTTACCGTGTCCCCGTCCCTGGGCACGACGCTGGACTGGTTCGGAAAATAGTCCTTCTTCACCGCCTCCTGGACGGCATGATCTGTCAGCCGGGAGTTGGAGCGAATCGGTTCCAGCACGAGCCAACGCTGAAGGAAACCATCGGCGCTCGGGGATCTTTCCGGGGAGGACGGGCGGGAGAGCGCCGGCGCGGAAGCGAGAGTGGGGTTTTCGGCCGCGGGCGTGGTGACCGGCAGGAGCGCGAGAACACAGGTCGTGAGGCCTGCCAGCGGCCGGCCCTGGAACGTGAGGGGCATA
Organism: Verrucomicrobiales bacterium; assembly: GCA_003445095.1. Taxonomy (GTDB): domain Bacteria; phylum Verrucomicrobiota; class Verrucomicrobiia; order Limisphaerales; family UBA9464; genus UBA9464. The sequence goes on along the minus strand of DLVS01000058.1, from coordinate 329 downwards.
CTAGGGTGCCTTGATGATCCAGCGATGTTTGGTGCTGGAGGGATCAAATTTCGAGAGAGTTGCGAAACTCGCCCCGATGGCGGACACGGCGAGAGTTTCTTGGGAACTAGGAACTGACTTCGGCATGAGGCGCCAGGTTCCGTCCGGAAGCTGGTCGATGCGCCACAACTGTTCCGGCGCTCCGGTGAACGCCGGCACGGTGATCAACTCCGCACCGGCAGAGGCCGCGAGCGTTCGCGCGGTACCGGCGATGTTAATCCTGAAGTAGGGCGAACCGGGATAGCCGCCGGCATTCGTCACCGCCGCAAACGTCCACTTCTGCTGAGCCT
>DLVS01000626.1 GCA_003445095.1 Verrucomicrobiales bacterium | reverse complement strand
AAACATCATAAGCGGCCGGATCGAAGGCCGTGGATTTGGCAACAAGCTTTCCATCGACGTAGAGGCTCAGTCGTCCGCGATGACGTACAGCGGCGAGATGTCGCCAACCTGGATGCAGTTCATCGTCGTACGAGACGCACTTGCCTGCCTCCATGCTGAATACTCTCCCGCGGATATCGGCCGGAGAATCGATGACCGCACTCGTGCAACTGCCGATGCCAGCAAAGAGGCGGCCGCCGAATACGGTTATGCTGGTGACTCGGCTCCATTCCGCCACCTGTTCGACGGTCGGCCTGCCTCCGGTATCTGCCGGAGGCACGGGCGTCCAACCCTCCGGGGAATAGAACCGCTTCAGTGACGTCCACTGCGGGTTCCCGTCGTAGCGGCAGACTTCGGACCGGGGAATCGAACCCCCATACAGCTTTCCGTTGTAAACCACGAGCGAGTTCACTTCCGTTCCGTCTTCACCGACTCGTCCAAGTTCCTCCCAAGTTTCCCCGCCCAGGTAGCGCGATACCTTGCCCATCGGCCACGTTCCCGCCGTAAGCTTGCCTTGGTAAACGGTGAGAGAATGCGTCTGAAGGGTTCGCTCCGTTTCCGCGGGGATACCTGCAAACGCCCACTCCGCACCGTCGAACGCGTAAACGCCAGGGTAAGCCACGAACAATTTCCCGTTGTAGCGACTCATCGCGTGGGGAAAGCATCTTTGCGGTCCCTGTTTCGAAAAAATCTTGGATGAACTCCAAGAATCGTGGTCGCCCTGCACGAAAACTCCCCAGGTTTGTGGTCCGCCTCCTACATAGAGTCTCCCCTGATAGCTCGCCGCACAATTGAGAGTTCGGTCATCGCTAGGTTGACCGCAATCCACCCAACGCGAGCCGCCGGCGTAGCGATAAACCCGCCCGGCGTCGTAGGGTCCCTTCTGTACGCGAGTCCAATCGTAGGTCGTCGTCACCGCATACAGATTACCTTGATGCACGAGGAGCGGTCCGACACCAGTCGTTCGCCCGCCACCGACTCGCCCACAATCGACCCACCGCTGTTTTCCTTCGTAGCGAAAGACGTGGCACCAGTCCTTCTCGTTTTCGGCGTCGATGATGGCGGCATACAGCTTGCCCTGATAGACCAGCATCGAGTTGCTGATGTACCGGCTGGTTCGGCTGGGTCGCCCACAATCCTGCCAATCGCTCGACTGCGCGTTATCAATTCCAAAGTAGACGTGGCGATCCGTTCCTTGGGAGAGATAACCACTGGCGCTGGAGTTGACCGAAAGAGTGATTCCGCGCCGCCCCGCCGAATCATAAAGGTCGAGAACATCGCCAACCACATCGTCAAGTTCCTTCTCGGTATGAATCCAGGCGCACAAGGCAAAGTCTCTCGTGCCGAACCTGAACGAGTCGCTGCTCGGCACTTCGATGAAAGCGCCGAGACCATCAAACGTGCCGGTATCAAGATCGACGCCGTGGTTCACTCCGTGATTGCCGTGGCCAGAATAATCCCGGCAATCGCCCTGGAGGGGCCAGTAACCCACGAGTCCGGGCTCGCGAGGATGGTTTCCCTTCGCAGATTTGAGATTCCCCGCGGCCCACAAGTTCCCGGTGAGCGAAATCATCAGTGCGGCGGCTACCGACAGTCGCGTGACTGCGGGGAATGCCGGGGGGTGGGATGTCGGAACGAAGAGGGTGCTCATGGCATTGGCTCAGAGGTCCGGTAGTGGCACGTCTATCCAGGGCGAATCGTTTGGTCCAGGGCTTGCTCTAAATTGGTCGTCACCATTGACCATGCCAAGTTCCGCTGTCACCGGTTATCCCTCAATGACCATCAAATTGTGTCGTCTCGTTTTTCTCGCCACCTCCGTTCTGCTGGTTCGGGGTCCGGTGGCGGGCGAAACGATCACGCTGATCCCTCCGGGTGCTTCGGGGCATTATTTAAAGGGAACGGCGGATCCCTCTCCGGATGATTCGGCGGCGTGGCGGCAAACGAGCTTCAACGACAGCGACTGGCCGACCGGAATTGAACCGCTCTTTTATGGTGAACCTCTGGCTGGCACTGAACTGCCCGACATGCGTGGCGCCTACACCAGTGTGTATTTTCGCCAAGAATTTGAAGTATCCCAGCCGGCCGATTTGGCGTCGCTGACCCTGAAAGTGTTATCCGACGATGGGTTTGTGGCGTGGATCAATGGACAAGAAGTCGCGCGGTTCAACGTGCCTGAGGGTGAACTGGGGCCGAATGCCACTGCCATTACGACATTCAACGAACCTCTTTCGGCCGAAGAGTACACGGTGGAGAATCCTGGCGCGGTCGTGCGGCCGGGCCGAAACGTCTTGGCGATCCAAGGACTCAACGCGTCGCTCTCAAACAGCAGTGATTTCGTGTTGAGTCCCAGTTTGGAGGCCACCGTGGACAACACGGTGCCGGTGGTGGAGCGAATCCTGCCCACACCGGGCGCGGTCCTCCGGGATCTAACCGCGGTGGAATTCTACTTCAGCCGGCCGGTTCAAGGCGTGGACGCAGCCGACCTTCTTGTCAACGATGTGCCCGCCACCGAGCTAACCGAATTTGCCCCGGGGCAGTTCCTCTTCGCGTTGCCCAGACTGACTGCGGGTACGGTCTCGGTGCGGTTCCGAGACGATCATGGAATTACCGATCGGGCGAGCACTCCCCACCCGTTCGGGGGCGGTTCTTGGACCTTTACCGTGAATCCCGACGCTGCCGGCCCCGGAATATCGATTAACGAATTCTTGGCTGACAACGAGCACTCGCTGCGCGACGAAGATGGGGACAAATCGGATTGGCTGGAGTTGTTCAACTCGGATACCCAGGCCACGAGCCTCACGGGATGGTGGTTAACCGACGACCAGGACAAACCGCGGAA
>DLVS01000800.1 GCA_003445095.1 Verrucomicrobiales bacterium | reverse complement strand
CCATAGTTCCGGTTCATGGGTAGAGGTTTGGCAAACGGAGCCGGCGCGCAAGCGGGATGAGTGACGGGCCCCAGGGAAAGGTGAACGTGGCTAGACAAATCCTTCGCCGCGGCGCGTCCTTCCTGAGCCGCTTCATGCCTGTTTGTGATCTGGAACGCCTGTACGATGCCCACGCCGACGCGTTGTTTGCGTTCCTGTTGAATCTCACCCGCGATGAGGCGGACACGCGCGACACCCTTCAGGAAGTCTTCCTCAAGCTCGCGCGCCGCCCCGAAATGCTCGGAGGTGTGCGCGATGTCCGCGGATTCCTACTGCGCTTGGCCCACAATGGGGCGATTGACCTGATTCGCCGCCGCGATTCGCGGAACCGGACCCGAGAGGCGTTGGCCGGCGAAGCACCCGCACTATTCGTCGACACGCCGGATCCGGACGACGCTGAGTTTCGAACGGAGCTTGCGAGTGCCCTGGGCGAACTTCCTCCGGATCAACGGGCGGTCGTTCATCTCAAACTGTGGGAAGGTCTCACGTTCGAACGGATCGCGGAGGCTTTGGAAATCCCGCTCAACACCGCCGCCAGTCGGTACCGCTACGGAATAGACAAACTCCGAACGCGATTACGTCCCTTATACGACGAGATTCGCTGAATGGACTGAGGATTGAATTATGGACAATCACCGGAATGAATCGACCAGCGGTGCCGACGGCGCTTTTGAAGGGCGTCTGTCGCGCCTGCCGATGCGATCGGTTCCGTCAGGCTGGCGAGGCGAAAGTCTGGCTGCCGCGAACGCAATCGCTTCAACCGAAAAGCCGGTCAGTCGGGCACCGGCAGCGTGGCTAGAGAATCACTTCAGTCGCTTTCCGGTCGCGTGGGCAGGCCTGGCGGCGATCTGGGTTTTCATTCTCGCCGCCAACCGGACGGACCGTTGGCTGAACGGCGCGATCGCTTACCAAGCTCCACGTTTGTCCGCCGAACAAGTGGCGGCCCTTCGTGCGCAACGAGCTGAGCTCTGGGCGCTGGCGGGCCTGGATCGAGAGGGAACCGCCGAACGGCAACCCGCTGACCGGCCTCGCGATCCCGCTCGTCGCCCGCGCAGCGAGTTACGCCGGACGAGCGATCCCAATCTCGGTGCCGTCAAAACAACCTTCAGCAGCTACCGCGTCTAAGGCCGGAATGGGCCAATGGCCCTTCGCTTCTAACTTCTCACTTCTCGCTCCTAACACCATGTCCCCCGCCGCTTACTACTGCTGGCTCAGCGAACGCCGTTGGCTCTGGACGCTTCGCCGGCGCTTTCAACCGAAGCGCGAAGAAAATTATCCGACGGTCATCGCGGTGTTGATGCCTCCGGTGGTGACAGCACTCGCGCTTCTGCTGGTCGCAATGCTCGGGTGGTTGGCCACGCGCAACGGATTTCCCCCGCGGTTAGGTTTTGTGTATTGGCTTCTCGGCTCGCTGGTTTTTACCTCCGCGGCGGTGCATTGGGGGTTCACTTGGCTGGCCTGGAATCAACGGGCCGCGAGATTGCGGACCCAAAAACCTCCGCCGTCGACCGCCCGCCCCGGCGCGTTCGCCCGCTGGCTGATTGGGCCCCTTTACCTCTTGCTGCTCGGCGTGGTCACGCCGGTGGCGTTGCTAACCGCGATTGAAAACATCCGAGGGGCGTGGCGGTGGCGCGAGGTGAGAACCGAGCTCGTCGATCGCGGCGAACGTTTGGAGATCAGCAAAGTGGCTCCGAAATCGCCGCCCGCCGACCAAAACTTCTTCGCCACCTCGCCGTTCAATCGCTTGCTGGAGCCGCGCCCAGCAGGTCCGAGGGCAGCCCGGGCGTACACCGGTGTCAACGCCGATGCCCTCCGCGAGACCGAGGTATTCGCCCTCCCGAATTCGAGCCTTCCGAAGCGCGACCGTGACGAAGCGGCGCTGATCTCGTTGGCGGATTGGGCGGCGGCCCTCCGCGTGGCCGTGTCCAATCAAGCGGCAGCATCAGGTTCCGGCGACACCCGCGGCCCGAAGTACGCAGCAATTCCCAGCGGAACCAACGACGCCGCGGTGGTGCTCGCGGCCACCTCGATCGCCAATGCAGAGTTAGCCCAGATTTGTGAGGCCAGTCGTCGTCCACGCGCCGTGTTTCCGGTCGCTTGGGAGGATGGCTTTCAAGCGTTGATTCCCCATCTGTCCGTCTTGCGGTCCGTGCAGAATCTCTTGGAAGTCCGGGTGGCAGCGAAGTTAGCCCAAGGAGACGTCGCGGGCGCCTTTGCCGACGCCGAATGTTCGATCCACTTGGCTGACGCGCTCCGCGAAGAACCGCTCTTGATTTCTCAATTGGTCCATTTCTCCCAAATGAATATCGCCGCGCGAACTGTTTGGCGGGGAATTGTGACTCACTCCTGGACCGACGCTCAATTGGCCGAATTCCAGCGGCTGTTCCAGCAAACGGACTGGCTAGGCTGCGTCGCGTATGCATTGGAAGGCGAACGGAGTAACGCGCTATCCACGTTCGATCGCTGGATCGCCGGAGGCCGATTCTTCGGGTCTCAAGAGGCGGATTTGCGCGAGTCCGAGGTTGATTCCGACGGCGGGGTACCGAGGCCCAATTTGATGCCGACCGGTTGGATCCGGCAGAACCAGGCCGCGTTAGCGGTGCAGTATCAACGTCTTTTGGAGGCCACGCGCCGTCTGGCGACCAATCCACCGGCCACGGGCTACCTCGTAGCCTTGGAGGAACTCAATCAGATCACCCAAGGAGTTCCCCCTGGTGCTACCGCCTGGGCGAGTCCTTACGACATTTTCGTCAGGATGCTGATGCCAGCCATGAGCAACGCAGCGATCAAAGCCGTGCGGGCAGAGGTAACCGCACGTTGCGCCGCGACGGCCTGTGCCCTCGAACGATACCGACTCCGCACTGGGGCGTATCCGGAAAAGCTCGCGGCATTGGTCCCCGATTTTCTGTCAGCCGTGCCCCGGGACCCCATGGATAACCAACCCTTGCGCTATGCTCGCACCACGGATGAACTGTTTCGGCTCTGGTCGGTCGGCGAAAACGGCCGAGACGATGGCGGGCACCAACGTCGGTCAGAAGAACGGAAGAAAGGAAAGGGTGTGCTCGACTGGGTTTGGCCGTATCCGGTCCCCTGATCTTCAGGCTTCTTCCCTCCCGGGCAACAACACGAGCTTCGCGTCGTCGTTAGACTTGCTTGACAGTTTCACTTTGCATCTCAAAGTGAACTCATGACCGAGGCGGAAGCGACGGCGCAACTTCAAACCATTCGCAGTTTGATGGAGCGGGCCGCCGTGTACCGCCGCGCGCTCGGGCCCACCCTATTGAGCGTGGGCGGACTGGGCACGCTCGCTATGGCGGTTGGTGTATTGGCGTCGGTGTCTGCTGCGTGGTTCGCCTCGTTTTGGCTCGGGGTCGCGATTTTGGCGGTGTCGGTCAGCCTGCTGATGATTCGCACCCAGGCATTGCGGGCCGCCGAACCGTTTTGGACCCCTCCGGCTCGACGCGTCGCCAGCGCCATGTTGCCTCCGGTAGTGGCGGCCATTGCGGCCACCACAGTCCTCCTCATCCATCTCGCGGGATCTCCTCGCGCGCTGCTGTGGTTGCCGCCGGTCTGGCTCGTCTGTTACGGACTGGCCGTCCATGCGGCTGGTTTTTTCACGATCCGTGCCTTGCGCCGGCTGGGCTGGGCCTATGTGTTATGCGGCGCTCTGGCAGGGCTGTTCGCTGCGGCTCAACCCGCCTGGCTGGAATCGAGTCGTCATGCCCATCTGCTCATGGGGGTGACGTTTGGCCTGGGGCACCTCGCGGCCGGCGCCTGGCTCCTCGTCGTAGAGAGAAAAACGCCCGCGTGAATCCGGAGCCATTCCTCCAACTCGACCGGGTAATCCATGAGAAAGGCCGACTCGCTCTCATGGCCGCGCTGGCCGCGACACCCGAACTTGCGTTCACCGAGCTTCGGGACCTGCTCCAAATGACCGACGGAAATCTCACCACGCACATTCGGACGTTGCAGGAAGCCGGCTACGTCGCGGTCACCAAGGCCTACCGGGACAATCGGCCTTTGACCACCTGCTCGCTGACCCGGAACGGCCGCGCCGCTTTCACGGCGCATATTGCGCTGCTGGCCGAGATTGTCGCCCAGACTCAACGATCCTAAACGCTTTGAACAAACCTCCTTCAATTCAATCTTTTACTTTGAGACACAAAGCTTACTGCGTATGAAGCTTATTCGAGCGCAACACCTGGGGCAGTGCTTTGGCGTTCGCGACGCCATTGCTTTGGCCCGCGCCGTCGCCGCCCAACGACCCGTCACGGTTCTGGGCGAACTTGTTCACAACGAGACCGTCCTCTCCGATCTCCGCTCCCGAGGTGTTCGACTGGAACGCGACCTCGCGAAGGCGATGACGGAAACCGTGGTCCTCACGGCGCACGGGACCAGCGAACGTCGTCGAGCGGAAGTCTCGGCTCGCGGCCACCAGATCGTGGACGCCACGTGTCCGCTGGTGCGCGTCGCGCATCAAGCCCTCGCCGAATTAGTCCGCCAAGGGCTGCATCCGGTGGTGATCGGACAGCGCGGGCATGTCGAGGTGTGTGGCCTCACGGAAGACTTCCCGGGCTGCGATATCGTGCTGTCCGAGGCGGATGTCGCCCGACTCACCCCGCGTTCACGCTTTGGGGTCGTCTCCCAAACCACCCAACCGCTGACCCGAGTGCACGAGCTGCTTGCTCGCCTGCGCCAACGCTTTCCCAACTCAGACGTCGTGTTTCGCAACACCGTCTGCCAACCAACCCAACAACGACAGACAGCCGCCGAGCAACTGGCTCACCGATGTGATGTCGTCGTCGTCATCGGGGGAGCCCACAGCAACAACACCCGAGAGCTGGTCAACACCTCCGGATACTTTTGTGATCGGGTGTATCATATTCAGAATGCGACTGATCTCGATCCCCGTTGGTTCCTCCCCGACGACACGATCGGATTGACGGCGGGTACCAGCACACCTGACGAGGTCATCCAGGCAGTCGAGCGACGGCTCCAGAAGTGGTGTGATGTCCCTGAACATGTCGACGAAGCGTGTGTCCAACTCCACACCGCCGCCGCATGATTGCATCCCCTCCCATATCTCACTGGCGTCAACTGCCAATGTTGTTACGCGGGGATCCGTCCTCGCTCCGACAATGGCTTCAACAAGTCGGAGCGGAGCGGGCGGGGTTTTGTGTCGCGATCATCTTCGTGGGGACCGGCGCGTTCGGAGCGGCGGTCGGATGGTGGCGTTCGGAAACTCAGGCCTGGTATACGGCACTGAAGCTCCCGCTTATCCTTTTGCTGACGGCCGGCGGCAATGCGTTGCTCAATGGAGTTCTTGCTCCGCTGCTCGGCCTCAACCTCACCTTTCGCCAAGCCGCGCTGGCGGTGCTCCTGAGTTTTGCGTTGGCGGCCGCAATCCTCGGTTCGGTCACTCCCTTGCTGGCATTTTTTGTTTGGAACCTACCCCCGATGAACGAGGCCCAACCCGAACACAATCCGGCGTACTACGGGCTGTTACTGACGGTCGTAGGTGCGATCGCTTTCGCTGGCATCGCGGCCAATCTTCGACTGCTCCAACTCCTCACCGCGCTCGCGGGCAACGCCACCATCGCTCGCCGATTGTTGGTTGGATGGTTGGCCGCGAACTTATTGCTCGGCGCCCAGCTCGCCTGGATCGGCCGACCCTATTTTGGGCACCCCAACCTGCCAGTGGAATTCCTCCGCGCCGACGCTTGGTCGGGTAATTTCTTTGAAGCGGTCGTCTTTAGCGCCCGTGCTTTGTTCAACAATTACTAGGATTGGATCCTCAGCCACTAAATTCCCATGAACTCATCCTCGACTACACCGCCGGCACTCCTGCCGCAGGCCGACACTCCAGAACCTGACGTCATGGCTCCCATCCGCGGACTGGGCGGAACGATTGAGGCCTTACTACGGCGCCCACAAGGCGTGTTGCACCACCTGCACGAACCCGGAGCCGCTCGGATCATCGGTGTGATGTTCGTCCTCGTGCTGTTCGGCGCCGCCGCCTACGGCTTTGTCGTCGGCACTTTCTCGGGTGGAACCCAACTGTGGGCAGCACCACTGAAGGTTGCGCTCGGTCTGCTCTTATGTTCGGTGATTTGCCTTCCCAGCCTCTATGTCTTCGCCTGTCTGACCGGCGCCACGGCTCGTTTCGGCGATGTGGCCGGAATGGTCATGGGGATGGCGGCGCTCATGGTCCTTCTCCTCATCAGCTTTGCGCCAGTCGCATGGGTGTTTTCACAATCCACGGAGTCGATCACCGCGATGGGAACGCTCCACCTTGTCTTCTGGCTGATTGCGACCTATTTCGGCGCCCGCTTCCTATATCGCGGCATGTCGCGACTGGGAGCGCGTGGCGAAGGCGCCTTTTACTTCTGGATCTGCCTCTTTGTGGTCGTGGCGTTGCAGATGACCACAGCGTTGCGACCGATCGTCGGCAGCGCAGACACTTTCTTGCCGGCGGAGAAGAAGTTTTTTCTGCAACATTGGCGCGAGCATGTGGATGGCCCGGTAGCCACGAGATGATCGTCAGCGGCGTGCCAGTGGAATCACCGCCGCTTTGTGCTCGCGATTGCCACTGCCTGCTGGAGATGGCTAAGCTTCGCCGATGAACCTCGAAGACAGTCTCGGCGATATTCTCCGCAAAGCTCGCACCTCGACCCAGGTACCTCCGGAAGCCGCCGCCCAAGCCGCCGGGCTATCGAGCGACGATTATTCAGCCTTCGAATCCACGGGGATCGCCCCGGCGGCGCTCCGCTTCGAGCCGCTCGGCAAGCTGCTGACCTTGGGTGGCTCCCGGTTGGAAGAATTGGTGCGCGGATGGCGGCCAGAACCCGTCGATCTCTCCCGGTGGCAGCGCTTCGAAATGGTCACAACCGCCGGAGACGATATGACGGTGAACGCGTACCTGGCGTGGGACCCAACCAGCCGCGCCGCCGCCATTTTCGACACTGGATTCGAAGTGTCGGAGTTCCTCAAATCGATTGAGTCGAACCAGCTTCGGTTGGGTGACATTTTCATCACCCATTCGCACCCCGACCACGTGGCGGGACTGGGTGAGCTTCGTCGCCGATTCCCGGCCGCTCGACTTCACACGGGTTCCCCGCATGCGCCGACCGAACACCGGCTGAAGCCAGGCGAAACGATTGCCTTGGGAAATCTAAGGGTGGCCCATCGATTGACCCCGGGGCACGCCGATGACGGGGTCACGTATGTGATCACCGGCTGGGCTGGGGAAGCTCCGCCCGTGGCGATCGTGGGTGACGCGGTATTCTCCGGCTCCATGGGAGGCGCCCGCGACCAGCTTACGCTTGCGCGAACCAAGGTTCGGGAGGAAATTTTCTCGTTGCCAGAGGCGACGTTGATCTGTCCGGGTCATGGCCCGCTGACCACCGTTGGCCAGGAAATAGTCCATAACCCATGGTTCCCATGAACACCCGCGCCGCCCCATTCGCCCTCGTCCTCGCGGGCTGGGCCTTAGTCGGACAGGACCCACCCGCGCCGCCGACTCCATCCGCAACCACCACCAATGCGCCGGTGCTTCAAACGCCACCGACCATTAAGCTTGAACCCGTGGTGGCCCCGACCGTAACGGGTCCGCCCGCGACCGTTGCCGAGTCCTCAGTGACCAACGTTCCCGCGGTCAGTTTGACCCTGGCCCCTGCCGTGATCGAACAAGTGGTGGCCGAAGCCGCACCGCGGGAAGAGGTCCAACGCCGGCTTGAAGCACCTCTGCCCGAAACGCTGATTGAGAAATATGGATCGGCCGGGTTTTTGATCCGCCATCCGGAGCCGCGGAATTTTGTCGAAATGATCAATCCGTTCGCTCCGGCCGAGTTCGGTGGGAAACGTCGGGAAGTCTTCAATCGCAATCCCAACTTAAAGCCCGGCGCCACCTCGCCTCGCAATTTCAACCGCGATAGCATCCACAACGAACCCGAAGTGATGCTGATCGGCTGGCCCTGGTAACTAAGTCTGACCGGCAGTGACGCGGATGAATTCGCGTCGACCTGTCGAAACAGCGAAGCGTTCGCAAGCGTCGCTTCAAAAGCGCATGCCCGGCATCCCCATCCCGGGCAGTTTACCGCCAAACTTCGCGGCCATCTTTTGGAATTTGCCGAGCTTCTTCATCATCTCGCGCATTTCGTCGAACCGCCGAAGCACGTTGTTCACTTCAGCCACACTGACGCCGCTGCCTTTGGCGATGCGTTGGCGTCGCTTGGCGTTCAGGAGTTGCGGGGTCGCGCGCTCTTTCGGGGTCATCGCACAAAGAATGCCTTCCATCCGACGAAACTCCTTTTCGCTCTTCGAGAGGTCGGCGCCTTTGAGCATATCGGCGCCACCCGGAAGCATGCCCACAATGCCTTCCAGCGGTCCCATTTCTTTCATTTGGCGCAACTGGGAAAGAAAGTCGTCGAGCGTAAAATTTCCCTTCCTCATTTTCTCCTCGAGCGCCATCGCCTTCTCTTGGTCGACGGCCTCCACCGCTTTTTCGACCAACGTTACGATGTCACCCATCCCCAGGATCCGCTGAGCCATGCGGTCGGGATGAAACGGCTCAAAGTCTTCGGGCTTCTCGCCCACGCCCATGAACTTGATGGGCTTTCCAACCACGCTCTTGAATGAAAGGGCGGCGCCGCCTCGGGCATCGCCGTCGAGTTTCGTCAGAACAGCGCCCGTGACATTGAGCGCCTTATCGAAGTGCGACGCGACGTTGACTGCCTCTTGTCCGGTCGCGGCATCCAGCACGAGGAGGGTCTCTTGCGGTTTAACGAGGTCCCGCAGACGGACCAACTCTTGGACGAGGGGTTCGTCAATCTGGAGTCGGCCCGCGGTATCGAAAATCAGGGTGTTTCGCTGTTGGAGCTGAGCAAAGTCCAACGCGTCCCGAGCAATCTTGAGCACATCGGTTTCCCCCTTTTGAACGAACACGGGAATCTCAAGTTTGGCGCCTAGCGTCTCCAACTGATCCATCGCGGCGGGGCGATAAACGTCGGCCGCAACCAGCAGCACGCTGCGCCCCTGCTTGGTCAGCCACTTGGCTAGTTTGGCGGAAGTCGTTGTTTTGCCCGAGCCATGCAGGCCGCACATCAGCACGCAGGCCGGATTGCCGATGAGCTGAAGTTCGGCGTTTTCCGAACCCAACAAAGTAACGAGTTCATCGTGAATGATCTTGATCATCTGCTGGCCGGGCTGAACCGATTGCACGACGTGTTCGCCCAGCGCTTTCTGTTTGACCGCTTCGATGAAGTCGCGCGCGACCTTGAAATTGACGTCCGCATCGAGGAGCGCCATGCGCACATCGCGGAGAGCGTCACTAACGTTGGACTCTGAAATCTTTCCGAGACCGCGCAGGTTGCGGAACACATTCTGGAGTCGGCCACTCAACGAATCGAACATATGGCGTCAAGCTACGGGACGGAGGGCCCGAGGCAACGCGGAAGCGGCCCGCTGGCCGTGGGCTACCGTCCTGCAATTATTCCGCAAACTCCGTAAGATTTTTCCCGACGCCACGTTTACCCACTGGCCTGCCGCCGAATCGACGCCCGGCCCCTGATCAGAGCCCGGCGGTAGGTCACTTTGCTTTTGACCCAAACTCCGCCCCAGTGTCCGGAAGCGCACTTCCGGCTATCGACGCGGATTTCCGTTGCCGTCCAACTCTTGTCTTGTCCCCATTTCCTCCGCGAAGACGAGTCGGCCGATCACCCTGAAATACCTCACGGGCGGAAGCTTCGACTTCAGCGCCGCGGCGCTCCCTTGTCGCAAGCTCAACCCCGTGGAGCTTTCCTGGCGGATCTCGGACCACCTTCCGCTCTGGGCCGAATTCGGCGTCCGGGACGGGGATGGACAGTGACGCTTGCGAGTTGAAGCCAGACCAAGGCAGCATCAGCCGAGACTGATGGCCGAACCCAAGTCAGCACGAATCTTTATCAGCTACAGCCACGATTCGGCGGAGCATGCCGAGCGCGTCTTGAGTTTAGCCGACCAACTCAAGAGTGAGGGACTTGAAGTCCAAATCGACCAGGACGTTCAAGGATCTCCGGCGGGAGGTTGGCCGAAGTGGATGCGTGACCGGATTCAATGGGCCGACTTCGTCTTAATGGTCTGCACGCAGACGTATCACCGACGGTTTTGGGGTGAGGAAGAGCCGGACCACGGATTGGGCGCAACATGGGAGGGAGCCATCATCACGAGTGAGCTCTATCAAGCGGGGGCGAAATCCACGAAGTTTGTTCCGCTCGTCTTCAACCAATCAGAAGCGCGCTACATTCCAGAGCCTCTTAGGAACCACACCCACTACAGTCCGCTGGTTCGTGAAGGGCGGACTGGTTACGAAGGGCTCTACGCCGTCTTGACGGGCCAACAGCTTGTCGAGCGGGGACCGACTGGGTCCCTGCGTAAGGTGGCTCCGCGTAAAGCGCAGAGACTTTTCTCCGAGGGCGAAATGAGATCTGCGCCGACGGCAGCAACCCTGCATGGTGTGCCCGCGTTACCGCCCCATTTCCTCCCGCGACCAGCACCGTTGGAGGCACTCAAGGAGTCACTGCTCAAGGACAGTAGCTCTCACGTCGCGATCACGGGACAAGGCCAAGCGATCGGCGTGCAAGGCATGGGCGGTTTGGGCAAAAGCGCGCTCGCAGCTGCCGCAGCCCATGATACCGACATTCGCAAAGGGTTCCCCGACGGCGTTGTCTGGCTGAGCGTCGGCCAACAGCCCAACCTGATCGAGCTGCAAGGGGCGTTGCTGAAAGCCTTGACCGGGGAAGTCCCGGGATTGGCGACGGTGCGGGAATGCGCTGACGCCATTCGAGAGGCACTGACCGGGCGCAAGGTCCTGGTTATTCTCGATGACGTGTGGGAGGCAGACCATGCGAGCCTGTTTCGCGCGATCCCCGCCGGTTGCCGGCTGTTGGTGACCACTCGCAACGCCGAAGTACTTGTGGGACTGGGTGCACAGGAGCAGCGGTTGGATCTGCTGTCGCCACTGGAGTCCCTGAAGATCCTGGCGGAATGGTCAGGAAGACCGGCCGACGCGTTGCCCGCCGAAGCCGAGGAGATTGTCAAGGAATGCGGACGGTTGCCGCTGGCGTTGGCCGCGGTGGGTGCCTTGGTTCGGCTCGGGCCCACAGGCTGGAAGGACGCGCTCACTCGACTGCAGCGTTCCGACCTTGATGCGCTCAAGAAAGCGTTCCCCGAATACCCGTATCCACATTTGCTCCGCGCATTGGACGTCAGTGTCGAAGCGCTGCCGGAAGACGATCGGGCTCGCTACCTGGACCTCGCGGTCTTCCCCGAAGATGTGGATATCCCGGAGAGTCCATTGCGAACGCTGTGGGGTTTGGACGACCTGGATACACGAGCCGTCATGAACCGCCTGGCAGTGCGTTCGCTAGCCACGGTGAGTGCCTGCCCGGGCGAATCGTTGACGCTACGACTCCACGATCTGCAGCGTGACCTACTGAGAAAGCGACGTAAGGCGGATTTGCAGCAGCTTCATGTGAAGCTAGTAGAGCGCTGGGAAGACCTTCTGGATCTACCCGATTCCTACGCGTGGCAGTGGATCGGATGGCATTTGGCGGAAGCGGGGCAGAAGGAGCGTCTGGCTGGTCTGCTGCTCAATGACGAATGGCTCGAAGCCAAGTTGCAAGCGACCAACATCAATTCCCTGCTCGTCGATGTGGAGCGTCTGCGCGAAACGCCCGAATTTGACCTGTTGGCCAACGCGCTTCGTCTCTCGGCGCATGTTTTGACTCGACGGAAAGAGCAAGTTGTTTCCCAACTCCATAGCCGGCTCTTGGGTACAACCGCGACGCGATTGATCGCGCTGCGCGACCGTCTCGCGAGGCGCCGCGATCGTATTTGGCTGCGAAGCCAATGGCCAACGCTCACACCGCTCGGCACTCCGCTGCGTCGGACGTTGGAGGGGCATTCGGCCCTTGTTTTCGCGGTGGCGCCCACGCCGGATGGACGGCGGATCGTCTCGGGTTCGAAGGACAGCAGGCTGAAGGTTTGGGACCTCGAGCGCGGGGAATGCGTGCGCACGCTGGAGGGGCATTCCAGCTGGATTTGCGCGGTGGCGCTTACGCCGGATGGACGGCAGATCATTTCCGGTTCGGCGGACAACACGCTGAAGGTTTGGGACCTTGAACGCGGGGAATGCCAGCGCACGCTGGAGGGGCATTCCTTCAGTGTTAACGCAGTGGCGATCACGCCGGATGGACAGCGGATCATCTCCGGTTCCCAGGACGGAACGTTCAAGGTTTGGGATCCGGAATGCGGCGAATGCCTGCGCACGCTGGAGGGACATTCCGACAGTGATCACGCCTGATGGACAGCGGATCATCTCAGGTTCCTGGGACAAAAAGCTGAAGGTTTGGGACCTGGAACGCGGGGAATTGCTGCGCACGCTCGAGGGTCATTCCGACGCGGTTTCCGCGGTAGCGCTCACGCCGGATGGACGGCGGATCATCTCCAGTTTCGCGGACAGCACGCTCAAGGTTTGGGACCTGGAAAGCGGGGAATGCCTGCGCACGTTGGAGGGGCATTCCTCTAGGGTTTCCGCGGTGACGGTCACGCCGGATGGACGGCGGATCATCTCGGGTTCCGAGGACAGAACGCTAAAGGTTTGGGACTTGGAACGGGGCGAATGCCTGCGGACACTGGAGGGGCATTCGTCCGGGGTTTTCGCGGTGGCGATCACGCCGGATGGACTGCGGATCATCTCGGGTTCCAGGGACAAGACCCTCAAGACTTGGGACCTGGAACGCGGGGAATGCCTCGCGGAATTTTGTGCTGAGGCAGAAGTCACTGCCGTCGCCGTTTTGCCGGATAATCGCAGCCTCGCTTTGGGCGATGCAGGTGGCCACGTTCACGTCCTCCGGCTGATCCTTCCCACGGATCCGGTTGACTAGTGGGCATCGATCTAGGCTCCAAACCCAATACTTCGCGGCTGAGACCGCGGGCTGTTTGGCGACGGCCGGCGCCCGGGTGCCCAACCTGGAGCTTGGATACTGGTTTGGAACTTGTGCCTATCGAAGAAGGACCTGATTGGGTCAATTATCGCGGATGTGTTTGCGCGAACGGAGCAACATCGCTCGGTGTTCAGCCATTTCACGATCGTTTACGCCAGGATCTGAGTGAGAGTAACACTGGCAGCGTCGCGAGATGCCGTCGGTCATGCCCGAATGTGGACCCCGATCTGCGGGACAGGGCACCTATCGGCATCGTACTGGGCGATGCAGGTGGCCGCGTTCACCTCCTCCGGCTAATCCTCCCCACTGATCCGGCGGATCAGTGAGGCACCGGTCTAAGTGCCAAATCCAACTCTCGCGAGATCCCGTCAGTCACGCCCGAATGTGGACCCAGCAGTGCACGTGAGGCTCGCCGCGGAAGTACCATAGCATGTTCGGCCCTTCGATTTGCCAGACGTCCCAAACGCCGTCGTTCCCCATGTCTTGCTGCTTGAAGAAGGCTAAGTGGAGATCATCGAGTCCTTGCGCATCCATCAGTTTCAAAGCTTCGGCTGAATCGGCGGCGCGGAAAGGCGAGAGCAGATCCGCGAGAACCTGGCGGACCAACCCCCTTTGGTCGGCGGCGAGACTCCCCATCGGGATGCCGGAAAGTCCGTCGCGTCGTCGGCTCAGGCGAACCGTTTCGGTCGCGCGCTCCGGCCGGCTTCGACCGTCGATCAGCGCCACTTCCCGCTGTTTGCCGTCGAGCGCCTGGAAGACTTCGTTCACCCGTTTCGCCTGATACCAAAACACGTTCCCCGGATGATCGGAGGGCTCCCTATCTTTGTCGCCGGCTTGATGTCCGTAAAAGATCGGTCCGCCAAAGGCGGCGCCGGCGACCGAATCGCCATCACAACGCCGAGTGCAATGGCGGCCGGTAACGACGAATTCGAACTGGCCCGAACCGGGTTCGCCAAACAACGCGACCGACGTTCCGCCGTTGAACCCTTTGCCTTCGCTGTCGTGGACGATTTGTTGCATCGCTCGGTCCACGAAATCCGGCGCGTGCAGTTGTCGGTAAATTTGCTGCACCAAATTCTGTTGGTCGGGGTTGAGCGATTCGCTGATCGGCTTTTTGGTGATGAGCCAATTATTATCAATCTCCTCGCGGAGGGGATGATCGAATTGGAAACACAGCAGCGCCCGCTGTTCCGGCGATAAAGAACGGAAGAGCTGGGACGCTAATGTCTCCGAGGCGGACTGCGCCGTCGGCGCGGCCAGAGCAGCCGGGGGCAACCAGATTCGGCTTGCGGAGGCCAGGGCCAATCCGGCGGCCGTGGTTTTGAGGAAGGCGCGGCGAGGCAGGGCGGCCGGCAATTCGCAGGAGCACTCGCGAGGGGATTCGGATGAAACGGGCATAAGAAGAGGCTACGCCGTCGCGGGATAAAGGGAAGCCTCCAGCGTGCCAGCGGAACCATAGCCATCGGCGACTTCGCCCGCGGATGGCTCCGCAACGCGTCGCCCCACCATTCCTACCACGACTCCACGAAGGACGGTTCGTGGATTGGCCCCCGGCCCGGTCCTCAAGCCGAGTTAGCACTTCGCGAGCGAGGGGGAACCAATGCCTGGCGTTCGGAGTCAGAACAGAAAGTACCGTTGGGCCAGCGGCAAAGATGAGGCGGGTTCGCACCGCAACAACTCGCCATCGGCGCGGACCTCGTACGTCTCCGGATCCACCTTAATAACTGGGGTAGCATCGTTCCAACGCAGATCCTTCTTCGAAACGGATCGGCACCCACGCACTGCCTCGAGCCGTTTGTTCAAGCCGTACTTTTGCACCACGCCAGCCTCCAGACTCAACCGGCTCACGAATGCCACCGAACTCGATCCGGTGGCGCGGCCGTAACTGCCGAACATCGGGCGCATCAACACCGGCTGGGGTGTCGGAATCGAGGCATTCGGATCTCCCATCTGCGCCCAGGCAATGAGCCCGCCTTTGATGACCATCTCAGGCTTGGCGCCGAAGAACGCCGGCTTCCACAAGACCAGGTCCGCCAATTTGCCGACCTCGACGGAACCAATCAGGTGGCCCATGCCGTGTGCCAGAGCCGGGTTGATCGTGTATTTCGCGAGGTAACGCTTGATTCGCAGATTATCATTGGCGCCCGACTCGCCGGGCAATTTCCCGCGCTGCTTCCGCATTTTGTCAGCCGTCTGCCAGGTTCGTGTAATGACCTCGCCGATGCGGCCCATCGCCTGACTGTCGCTGCTCATCATGCTGATCGCGCCGAGATCGTGGAGGATGTCTTCGGCAGCGATCGTTTCGCCTCGGATCCGGCTCTCGGCGAAAGCGACGTCCTCCGGCAGGGTCGCGTCGAGATGATGACACACCATTAACATGTCGAGGTGTTCGTCGAGCGTGTTGACCGTATACGGCCGTGTCGGATTGGTGGAGCTGGGAAGCACGTTACGCTCACCGCAAATCCGGATGATATCAGGAGCATGCCCGCCACCCGCACCTTCGGAGTGATAGGTATGAATTGTCCGCCCCTTGAAGGCGGCGATGGTACCCTCAACGAAGGTGGATTCGTTCAGCGTGTCGGTGTGAATCGTGACTTGGACGTCGTGCTCATCCGCGACAGTGAGACAACAGTCAATGGCGGCTGGCGTCGTGCCCCAATCTTCGTGGAGTTTGAGGCCGACAGCACCCGCTCGGATCTGCTCCGGAAGCCCTGCGGGCAACGCCGTGTTCCCTTTTCCCGTCAGACCGAAGTTGAGCGGCAACGTATCGAGCGCTTGCAACATCAGCCGCAGGTTGAAGGAGCCCGGAGTACAAGTAGTAGCGCAACTGCCGACCGCTGGGCCTGTGCCGCCGCCGACCATCGTCGTGAGGCCGGACGCGATGGCTTCGTACGCTTGCTGGGGGCAAATGAAATGAATATGAGTATCTAAACCGCCCGCAGTTAAGATGAGTCCCTCCCCTGCGATAACCTCGGTAGTGACTCCGACGATCATTCCGTCCGAGACCCCGGCCATCATGTCGGGGTTGCCCGCTTTGCCGATTCCCGCAATGAGGCCGTTCTTTATACCAATATCAGCCTTGAAGATTCCGGTGTGGTCCACCACCAGGGCATTGGTAATGACCACATCCAAGGCGATCTCATCACCCACGCCCGCAGCCTGGCCCATGCCTTCGCGGATCACCTTTCCGCCGCCGAATTTGCATTCGTCGCCATAGGCCGTGAAATCTCGTTCCACTTCCAGGATGAGCGAAGTATCACCCAACCGCAGCCGGTCCCCCGTCGTGGGACCAAACATCTCCGCGTAGTGCGCTCGGTTCATTCGGTGGGGCATAACGAAATGAAATTCTTTTTCTGCGCGGAAAGCCTATTCAACCGTTAGTTCGTCCTGGTGGGCAAACCCGCGAGCCTTCACTTGTTTCATCGCGGCGGCCAGTCCGTCGGCACTGACAGGACCTGAAGCGAGCCCGTTCCCGCCTCGGATCACCTCGCGTCCGGCGATTTCCACGAGGCGGACCGTCTTGGTTTCACCGGGTTCAAATCGGACCGCGGTTCCGGCGGGAATATTGAGGCGTTTGCCATAGGCGCGCGCCCGGTCGAACCGCAGGGATGAATTGGTCTCGATGAAATGATAATGACTTCCCACTTGGATCGGGCGATCACCCAGATTTGTTACCTCGAGATGAATACTCTCGCGGCCGGAGTTCAGTTCCACCTTGCCGGTCTCAATCTCACAAGTCCCCGGCACAGGTTCACTTGGTTGTGTCGGAAACAATTCGAGCGAAGGCACCGGAAGGAAACTGCCAAAGAGGGCCAGCGCCAAGTTGCCGTGTTGTAAAACGACGGGGTTGTGGACGGTGACGAGCTTGGAGCCGTCGGGAAAAGTGCCTTCCACTTGAACCTCCACAATCATCTCGGGAACTCCGGACAGGACCTGATTCCGGCCGAGAAATTGCCGGCCCAAGTCCATCAGCTCAGCCACACGCCGGCCGTCGCGAATGAACTCCAACAGTTGCGTCGAAATCAGCGCAACGGCTTCGGGATAATTGAGGCGCAATCCTCGGGCGAGGCGTTTCTGGGCCAGGAATCCGGCGCTGTGCAGGGCCAGCTTTTCCAGTTCGCGCGGAGTCAAATGCATGACAGGAAAGGAAAGCGTAGGTCACCCGAATGGGTCCAGTAGAGTTACCATTTTCGCGCGAACGGATCGTCTCCCAATCGGTCTGGCAGAAATGAGAGAAACTCGGAAACGCGCTGACGCACGGTCTCCACGCGCAGGCCAGCGATTCGGACGAGCACTCCGTCGGCCAGCGGGCTCGCGCTGACTCGCACTTCGTCGGCTCGTCCAATCGGTTGTCGTCCGATTGAGCCGACCAACTCGTGAGAGGCGTCTTTGAGTTTTGGTCCCAAAAGGACGAGTAAGGCGAGCGCCTGGTTGGAGCTCATGCGGCGTTGCACCGGCACCGAGCTTAGATCGGAACTTAGGAAAATGGAGTCGACGAGCCGTCGCGTTCCGCCGACCCAAAACTCGGTCCGGCTGCGATATTCGGTGAATGCCCAGTGCTCGCCCCGCTCGGAGCGACCAGCGGTGAAGCTGTCGAGAAACACCAGGCTGGAATTGGCTTGAAGACGAAACTCCTGGTGTTGCCGATATACCGCTCCGGCGAAGGGTTGAACGGGATCGGGAACCCAAGCCAGAAAACCGCCCACGCCAATTTCGACAATGGCCCGCTGCTCGCAGACGCGACCGTCAGGCGTTCGATACACTTTCGTCGAAGACTGAGTCCCGAAGAACGCCTGCGCGTCAGGCCCGAGTCGAACATCCAGTCGATGGCTATCACCCGCAACCATCCCCCCACCGTAGCTGCTTAAGTAGGCCCAGACACTTTGGCCTCGCGCTCGCGGCGTGAGGATCTTCAAGGGACTTGTGGCCTCGGCGCGAACCACCGCGGATTCCTCCTCCACGCGCTTGACGCACAGTTGCGCCACCCCCGCTCTCACCGGTCCGCTCGGGTCGACACGCGGCACCATGTGTTCAAACGGTTAGGTGCTGCCGAACGATCTCGTCGTTCAGGTGGCCGATGGGCCCCTCGGCCACGATCGCTCCTCGATCCATGATGTAAAAGCAGTCGCCGACATCGAGGCAGAAGTCGAGGTATTGCTCGACAAGGAGAATGCCCATGGTGCCAATACCTCGCAGCGTTTTGATGGTTTCACCGATCTGATCGATAATGTTGGGCTGAATTCCTTCAGTCGGCTCATCCAACAATAGCACCTTCGGTCCGGTCAGAAGAGCGCGTCCGATGGCGAGCTGTTGTTGTTGCCCGCCGCTGAGCACTCCACCCTTACGTTGTAACATCTCTTTGAGAACCGGAAACAACTCGAACACACGATCGAGTTCACCATTGAGCTTCTTGCCCTGCGCAATGGCACCGATGCGCAAATTCTCCCACACGGTCAGATTGGGAAAAATATCGCGTCCTTGGGGAACATAACCGATGCCCGACCGCGCTCGCGAATCGGGCGATAAACCGGCAAGTTCCTCCGCATCTAGTTTAACCGAACCCGATTCCGGACGCACCAGCCCGACAATGGATTTAAGCGTCGTCGTCTTGCCCACGCCGTTGCGCCCCATCAGGCAGGCCACTTGGCCGGCGGTGACCGACAAGCTGACATCCCGCAAGATCCGAGAGCCATCGTAGTTCACCAAGATGTTGGAAAGTGAGAGCATAAGAAACGATTACTGATCAATGGCCGGCAATCAGTAATCAATAGTCAATCGATTATAAGTCTTATCCCGTGGTGAGGTCATACGTGAACGAAAGGCCCCGACTTGTCCTTCTTTTTGCGACCGAGGTACACCTCGATCACTCGTTCATCATTTTGCACTTGGTCGACCGTGCCTTCGCACAAGACGTGGCCCTGGTGCAAAACCGTGACCTTGCGGGCAATTTGCCGCACGAAA
>DLVS01000585.1:2412-3197 GCA_003445095.1 Verrucomicrobiales bacterium | reverse complement strand
AGCTGGCACTCCAACAAATTCCTGAATCCGGCGAAGGATGGGGCGGTGCTGCCGATCCTACACCTGAACGGGTACAAAATTGCTAATCCGTGTGTGTTGGCGCGCATTAGTCACGAGGAGTTGGAACTGCTTTTCCGGGGCTACGGCTACTCACCGATATTCGTGGAAGGGCACGAGCCAGCGACGATGCACCAACTGATGGCGGCGGCGCTCGATCAGTCGATCACGGAGATCCAACGAATTCAAAAGGCCGCTCGGGAGGATGGTGTTTCGGAACGTCCGCGTTGGCCGATGATCGTTTTGCGTTCGCCCAAAGGGTGGACCTGCCCTAAGGAAATTGATGGCAAGCGTGCAGAAGGCTCATGGCGCGCGCATCAAGTGCCCATGGGCGAGATGCATGAGAAGCCCGAGCATATCAAAATCCTGGAGCAATGGATGAAAAGCTATCGGCCCGAGGAACTCTTCGAGACCAATGGTCGCTTCAAACCGGAGTTCGCCGAGATTGCCCCCAAAGGCGAGCGCCGCATGAGCGCAAATCCGCACAGCAATGGAGGCCTTCTCTTGCGGGAATTGCGCTTACCCGACTTTCGCAACTATGCGATCGAGATCAAAAAGCCCGGAGCGACCGACGCCGAAGCCACGCGCGCAATGGGCAAATTTCTCCGCGACGTCATGAAGTTAAACCTCGAGAGCAAAAACTTTCGACTATTTAGTCCCGACGAGAATAACTCCAATCGCTGGCAGGATGTGCTCGAAGTCACTAACCGCGCCTGGATGGCGGAGCG
>DLVS01000585.1:0-2352 GCA_003445095.1 Verrucomicrobiales bacterium | reverse complement strand
TTCATTCACATCATCGATTCGATGTTCAACCAGCACGCGAAGTGGTTGAAGGTCACGCGTCATATTCCCTGGCGGCGTCCCATTGCCTCACTCAATTACTTGTTGTCGTCCCATGTCTGGCGGCAAGATCACAATGGCTTCTCGCACCAAGACCCTGGGTTCATCGACCACGTGGTGAACAAGAAGGCAGAAGTGGTTCGCGTGTATCTTCCTCCCGACGCCAATTGCCTTTTGTCCTGCACCGACCACTGCCTGCGCAGTCGCAATTACATCAACGTCGTGGTGGCGGGCAAACAGCCGGCGCCCGTGTGGCTGACGATGGATGAGGCCATTCGGCATTGCACGGCCGGCATCGGTATTTGGGAATGGGCGAGCAACGACAAAGGAGCAGAACCCGACGTCGTGATGGCGTGCTGCGGCGACGTGCCTACGCTAGAAACCCTCGCGGCAGTGGACCTCATCCGACAGCACCTGCCAGAGCTCAAGGTGCGCGTCATCAACGTTGTGAATCTGATGAAGCTACAACCTACCAAAGAACATCCCCACGGCCTTAGCGACCAAGACTTCGACACTTTGTTCACCAAAGACAGACCGGTGGTATTTGCATTCCACGGCTACCCTTGGCTCATCCATCGCCTCACTTACCGGCGAAGCAATCACCGCAATTTCCATGTCCGCGGCTATAAGGAGGAAGGCACGACCACGACTCCCTTTGACATGGTCGTCTTGAACGAATTGGACCGCTTCCACCTGGTTCAGGACGTCATTGATCGTCTGCCGCAACTGGGCTCCCGCGCCGCCTATGCCAAGCAAGCTATTCGCGACGCGCTCCTAGTGCACCGGCAATACATCAATGAGAAGGGCGAGGACCATCCGTATGTCCTCGGCTGGAAATGGGGCGAGAAAACGCTCGTGACTTCGCGGCGCAGTTCCACGGAGGGAGATAATGTTTAGATTTGTCATCGGAGCCGCTGATCCAGGTTATAGAATCCAAATCTTATGAAGAAGAAACAGCTCAAAAGGGGTTCGGCACTTCCCGAATTGGCGACACTTCCGGCGGATCCCTGTCACGGAGTGGTAATCTTCCAATCGTTGCATCAGGATTTCCGTCGCCCGGCGATCCCTGCGTGGGAGCGCCAATGGGGTAACGCGAAGCGATTGGAACTGGGCAAGTTGATCAGCCTCGTCGGTCTTACGTTTGTCGATTCCAACCGCGGCTGCAATCAGACCGATAATGCCGCTGCGCGTGGGATGTAGCGCCGTCGTCCTTCGACTTTGGATTGGTCTTCAACAGCTCGGCGACCCGCTTAGCGATGGAATCAATCTCCGAGGGCGCCAAGAACGTCAGGGTTCCAACCTGTGGCTCGTCGGCCTTGGCGTCGAGCTTGGCAAGCTTGTCGGCAATGTTCGCCGCATGATCGGCCGCGGCTTGCTCATCGACGACGCCGTGTTCCTTCAGCGCCGCTGCCAGGGGCTGAACGATGAGCTTGGCGCCCTGGCCGCCAAATCGAGCACCCGGCGAATTGTCCTGGGCAAATTCGCGAATGGCACGCTTGAGCGACTGGCTGGAAATTCGGGGGCGATTAACGCCCCCGAAGACCGCTGTCTTGGGAGAGCCGACGTCGTCGCGATTGAGACACGAGATCGGGAACGATTGGAGGATGTGGAGTTCGATCAGCTCCATGAGTTTTAAGGTTTAGTTTGAGTGTTCAGTGTCGGAAGTTGCGATTTGAGAGTTCTCTGGAAGATGGCTAATTGTCAGATGTGAGCACCGTGAAAGAAATTGAGTTGGCGATCGAGAAGCTCCCAAGCAACGAATTTTGGACTCTGACGGACCGACTCATCGCGCGACGAAACGCTGAGTGGGACCGCCAGATAGAGGAGGACATTCGGGCCGGGAGGCTGGACAAATTCGCGGAGGAAGCGCTGCGTGAGCACAGCGAGGGCAAGTCGCGCCCGTTTCCGGAATGAGATCCCGCGCTTCGAGTAGGTTCTGGCACCTTTACTCCGGGCTGCCACCGGAAATTCAACGGTTGGCCGACAAGAATTATCGCCTTTGGTTGGCAAACCATCGACATCCCTCTCTGCATTTAAAAAAGTCATGACTTACTGGGTTGCCCGCGTGGGCGACGATTACCGGGCTGTCGGGATAGAATCTGAGGGAGTGATGCATTGGTTCTGGATCGGTCCGCATGACGAATACGAGCGGCTAGAGCCTGTCAGGCACTATAAAGGGCGCGGAGCATAAGACTGACAAAGGCGAGCCAGTGAAAGCCGGCCAGGGTGGTGGCGAGTCGCTCATAATCGCGGGCCAGCCGGCGGAAGCGGGCGGCCCAGGCGAAGCTGCGCTCG
>DLVS01000350.1 GCA_003445095.1 Verrucomicrobiales bacterium | reverse complement strand
TGAATGGGGCCACGGTGGAACGCAGCCCTACCCCGTGGTAAGGACGAGTTCCACCTCGTCCCCATCTAATCCGCGGCGCGTGTGAAGTCGCCACTCGGACGGCAAGGGAAGTCTCCTACGCCAAACGCTTCCCGCGTTCCCGTCCCGAAGTCCACTAGCCAGTCGGAATTGAACAGGGCCGCGGTGGAACGCAGCCCTACCGAGTCTTATCGATCCGTACCGTACCGCAGCCACACTTGGGAACCTGGGAACCTGCATCCGGCCAAAATCTGTTCGACGATTCTGCCCGGACGATCAACGTTTGGTTCGCTCGTTCCGCCTCTCAATCTACTAGTGAACTTATGAAGGACACCGGGAAACTAACGCCGTCTCAATCGCTCTGGTTCGCCATTTGGACTCTCACTTGCACGACAATCTTTTCCCAAGCCGCTGTCGCCGCGACCGCGAGCGCGACACCCAGTCTCGATACCTGGCCTCATATTGTCACCGGCGAACGCGGAACCGCCACCGTGTACCAACCCCAAGTCGTCTCTTGGTCCGGTTCACGGTTGCTCAGCACGCGAATCGCCGTCGCAGTCACGCCCACTGGAGCGAAGACGGCGTCGCTCGGAACGCTGAGTGTGAACTTCCAAACCTTCACGGACCTCGCTAACCGGATCGTCACCCTGTCGAATCCCCAATTGGTCTCCGTCCAGTTTCCATCCCTCGGTAGTGACCTGACAGCTCGGATCGAAGAACGCGCGAAGGCGATTCTCGCCGGGCTCGGCACGAAGCAAGTGCCACTCGACATGGTATTGCTTTCGTTGCGCCAGCAAACTGAGAGGCCGCCCGACGTCGCATTGAGTCACGAGCCTCCGCGGATTTTCACCAGTGCCCGTCCTGCGAGCCTCATCGTCTTCGATGGTGAACCGGTGATGGCACCTGTTTCAGGGACCACGCTTAAGGTGGCTGTGAACACGAATTGGCAGATCTTCTTCGAGACCCAGACCCAGACCTGGTACTTGCTCAACAACGGAGGATGGTTGGCGGCTCCCGATGTGAAGGGCCCGTGGATGCCCGTCGACACGCTGCCTCCGACGTTCGGGTCGCTTCCGGGTGACGCCAACTTTGCCGACGTAAAGAAACAAATCCCCGGACGCAAGTTCACCGACAAAGATCTGCCGACCATCTTCGTCTCGACCAGCCCGGCAGCGATCATCGTTACCGCCGGTCCGCCGAAATACACGGCCATTCCGGGAACTTCCCTGCAATTTGTCGCGAACACAGATGCGGCTCTCTTCAAGGACGCTTCCGGTAAGTTCTATTACTTGGTCTCGGGCC
This sequence comes from Verrucomicrobiales bacterium, assembly GCA_003445095.1. Classification (GTDB taxonomy): domain Bacteria; phylum Verrucomicrobiota; class Verrucomicrobiia; order Limisphaerales; family UBA9464; genus UBA9464. The sequence continues at coordinate 1,915 of DLVS01000350.1, read as the reverse complement.
GTTGGTTTTCCGCACCTGGACTCAGTGGACCATGGACGTTTGCGACGCCCAGCTTGCCACCGGACTTTGCGAAGATTCCCGCCGATGGGCCTCGTGGTTTTGTTTTAGTGTCCGTCCCGGGCACGCCACAGGCCCAAGAGGCGCTGATCCAATCGCAGATTCCTCAAGAGGGCACCTTGAACAAAGCTACGGCCACGCTCACGGTCGTATATGCGGGTACTCCGCAATTCGTGCCGATTATCGGGACGCCGATGTCCTACGCGGCGAATACGTCGTTCGTCGTGATTCAGGCATCCGGAAGCTATTACTCCTGCTATCAAGGCGCCTGGTTTGTCGCCCCCACTCCGAATGGGCCGTGGGCGTTGGCGGCCAGTGTGCCGACGGTCATTTACACCATCCCTCCCACTTGTCCGGTCTATCCGTGCACCTATGTGCAAGTCTATGCCTCCACACCGACGACGGTCACCTTCGGGTACACCTCTGGCTACACGATGGGCTACGTCAGCGCCGGCGTGGTCGTGTATGGAACCGGTTACTACTATCCTCCGTATTATTATCCAGCCCCGATGCCGATCTATTATCCGTACCCGTATTCCTACGCGGGAGCGACCTATTACAATCCGACGACGGGTGCCTGGGCTCACGGAGGCGCCCTCTATGGACCTTATGGTGGCGTCGCCAAGGGCGGCACCGCCTACAACCCCACGACGGGCGCTTGGGCTCAAGGCGGTGCGGTTTACGGACCCTACGGCGGTGCCGGCGCTTGCTCCGCCTACAATCCCTCGACCGGGAGTTACGCTCATGGCAGCGCTGTTTGGGGGCCTGACGGCGCGGCTGGCAATGCCAGTTGGTACAACGCCAACACCGGACGCTCCGGCACGACGCAGCAAAACAGCAATGCCTACGGACGCTGGGGCTCGAGCACCATTTCTGGTCCCAACCAGACGGTGCATACCCAGAGCCAAAGCGATTCACGAGGTTCGGCGGGCTCGTTCTCTTCGAGCACCGGCGCCAAGGGCGCAGGCGTCTCAGGCGCCGGGGGAAACAGTGCGGGCGTAGTGAAAGGCGCGGGCGGCGACGTGTACGCGGGCGCGGACGGCAACGTCTATAAAAAGACCGACAGCGGCTGGGAAAAGTACGATGACGGTTCGTGGAACTCGGTTCAAAAACCGTCCCAGAAGAATGGCGGCTCGTCGGGCAACTTGTCCGGCGCCACAGCCACCGGCTCCGGCATAAATTCCGCGAGAGAATCCGGAAACTCGTCTAGCGAATTTGCGAAGCCTTCGAGCCAAGGAAACCTGTCGGGAGCGACGGAACGCACGAGCGGTTTCCGCTCAAGCGGGTCGGAGGGAGGATTCGGTCAACTCGAACAGGACCGTGCCGCCCGGTGGGGTGGAGCTCAACGCCAGCAACAGTTTGAATCCATGCGCGGCAATTATTCTGGCCGTGCCGCCGGCGGCGCGGCCCGCGGCGGGTTTCGACGGTAAGTGAAGCGCGGGTCACACCTCGCGTAGGTTTCTTTTGTAACCGCTAATCCGCGCTATTGACCGCTGATATCGTCATTCATGGCTTCGGACCTTGCTAATTCTTGATTAGCGTCAATCACCGTTGATTAGCGGTTCGCCAAAGGTTCTACCGCTTGCTACGGCTTCGCCCGAAAGCCGCTGTCGCCGAGCCATTCATCAAAGCGCACGAGCCACTGTCCGACCGGACGTGAATTCCCTGAGCGCACGCCAAAACCGTGGCCACCCGTGGAGTAGATGTGCAGTTCGGCCGGTACACTCGCGCGTTTGAACCGCAGATAAACCTCGGCCAAACCCTCTGAAATATCCTTCCGGTCGTCATACGCACAGGCGAGGAATACCGGCGGCGAGTTGGTTGCTGGAATAATCTTCCCTGACGTTCCCGGATAGAT
>DLVS01000780.1 GCA_003445095.1 Verrucomicrobiales bacterium | reverse complement strand
GATCACTTCGTTGGCGTTCATGTTCGATTGCGTGCCCGAACCGGTCTGCCAAATGCGCACCGGAAAATGGTCGTCGAGCCGGCCATCAATGACCTCGTCGGCTGCTTTGACGATGAGATCCATTTTGTCCTTGGGCAGTTTGCCCAAATCGCCGTTGACCAAAGCCGCGGCCTTTTTGAGCAGGCCCATGGCGCGAATCAATTCGCGCGGCTTCGTGTCATCGCCAATGTCGAAATAGAAAACGCTCCGGGCGGTTTGGGCGCCCCAATACCGATCGGACGGGACTTCGATTTGGCCCATTGTGTCCGATTCTACGCGAGTCTGGTTCATGGAATGAATTATTGCGAATAGAGTCTGGCGTTGCTGCCGGACGGAATGCGCCGAAGGTATCTGGATTCTACCCGCAGTCGCAAACGCGCAATTATCTTCCCGAGAACTCGCCTCGCCGTAGTCCGTCGCAATCGATGGCGGAACGCGGAATGGCCGTTCGTCGATCGCTAATCACTGATTACTGGTCACCGAACAACCTCTTCCCGTGGCGTGGCGTGATTCGTTCCAGGAATATTGCGCGGAGATGTAGGTCCTGAATCGATCACCCTCTCTTTCGTCCTGGGCGGCGGCATCGGTGTTCCTGCTCGTTGCCGCGAACTGAAGGCGCTGAACAAACTTCCAACGCATTGCTTTTGGTCGCCTACTAGCGCACGCTCGCCAGAGTGGGTGACGTGACCCAAATCCTTGATCGCGTTCACCGGGGCGATGCCGCGGCGGCTGCGGAACTGCTGCCGCTGGTTTATGAGGAATTGCGTCAACTGGCCGCGAGGCGAATGGCATCGGAACAGCCTGGGCAGACTTTGCAGGCCACGGCGTTGGTTCATGAGGCTTGGTTGCGTCTGGTAAATACACCCGGACAAACGTGGCAGAACCGGGCGCATTTCTTTCGCACCGCCGCCGAGTGCATGCGGCGGATCTTGATTGATGTCGCCCGTCGCAAGGGCCGGGTCCGCCACGGCGGCGGGCTGGAGCGGGTCCCCATCGAGAACGCGCTGGAACACGTGGAATGGACCGAGACCCTCGATGGCGAGCGGGTGCTGCGGGTTAGCGACGCGCTCGACCGCCTGGCGCAAGTGGACGCCACCAAGGCGGAGATCGTGAAACTCCGATTCTTCGTCGGCTTGCAGAACCAGGAGATTGCCGAAGTGCTCGGCGCTTCCGAGCGGACGGTTGAGCGGAACTGGCGGTTCGCCAAAGCGTGGCTGCTGGCCGAACTCGGTCATGGCTAAACCGGCGAGAATAGAAAGTCGCTCCTCCATGTCGGTTTTGGAGGGAAAACTCCGCTGATTCCTGTGGGACTATGAACGACCTCAGGCAATCACCAGGTCACCGCCGCGGGGACGAGACGCACTCTTCCTTTCGCAACGACGCTGGGGAATCGCGCCTCAAGCTAAGGGCGCCGGCTCCTGCGACATCTCCTTTGCAGATGGCTACCCGGAATTGAAGCGATGGCTCGATCTCCACACCATCCCGCCGCTCCTGAAAGGCAAAACGCGCCACGTGCGGATTCGCCAGCGGGTCGGTTCCTCTTCGCTGGTTCCGATTCGAGGGACCGGTTTATTCAGCAGGACGATGAGTAGCGAAGGACACCCGGAACGCTTGGCCAGAGAAGAGACCATCTTCCACGCCGCTTTGCTTTTTCCCGATCTGGCCAAACGGGCGGCGTTTTTGGATCTGGCCTGCGAAGGCAATCTTACGCTCCGCGCGCGGATTGATCGGCTCCTGACGTTAGAGCCCAAGGCGGACGTCTGGTTAGAGCCCCCCTTCCGAAAGCCCTTATCGACTCGGCAGCAGTTCTTCCTCCGAGCGAGGCCGCCGCCGTGCCGAGTCCGGCGGAGGTGATCGAGGAATGTATTGGCCGCTATCGATTGCTCGAAAAAATCGGCGAAGGCGGTATGGGCGTGGTGTACATGGCCGAACAACGCGAGCCGATCACGCGCAAGGTCGCGTTGAAGATCATCAAGCTCGGGATGGACACCCGGCAGGTCGTGGCCCGATTCGAGGCTGAGCGTCAGGCGCTCGCATTGATGGACCATCCCAACATCGCCAAGATTCTGGATGCCGGCGCTACCGGCTCCGCCGAATCTCAAATCTCAGATCCGAGATCTCAAATCACCGCGGGCCGTCCTTACTTTGTCATGGAGTTGGTGCGGGGCTTGCCCATCACTCAGTTCTGCGACCAGGCCCGCCTGACCACCCACGAACGTCTCGCGCTCTTTCTTGAGGTGTGCTCGGCCGTCGAGCACGCGCACCAAAAGGGCATCATCCACCGCGACATCAAACCGACGAATATCCTCGTGACCCTGCACGGCGACCGGCCCGTGCCCAAAATCATTGATTTCGGAATCGCCAAGGCCATGCAGCAGCGGCTCACCGACAAGACGCTGTTCACGCAGTTTCAACAATTCGTCGGGACGCCGGCCTATACCAGCCCGGAGCAGGCCGGCTTGAGCGGATTAGACATCGATACGCGCAGCGACATCTATGGACTGGGGGTTTTACTCTACGAACTGCTCACCGGCGCGACCCCGTTTGATTCCAGCGAGTTGATCCAGGCGGGACTCGACGGGATGCGCCGCACGATCCTGGAGCGGGAACCGGAGCGCCCCTCCACCAAGCTAAGCACGCTGGAAGGGAGCGATCTGACAAGAATCGCCGAATCGCGGAGAGCAGCGCCGCCTGCATTGATTCATCTCCTTCGAGGCGACCTGGATTGGATCGTCATGAAATGCCTCGAGAAGGACCGGAACCGGCGCTACGACACCGCGAACGGAATGGCGGCGGATCTGCGGCGGTACCTCGGGAATGAAGCGGTCCTGGCCCGTCCGCAGACCTCCGCCTATCGGCTTGAAAAATGGATTCGCCGGCACACCGCGCAGTTTGTGACGATCTCCTTGGTGGCGGCGGCGTTGTTGGCGGCGTCCGTCGTGAGCACGTGGCAAGCGATCCGGGCGTCCCGCGCCCAACGCGCCTTTCGGGAGCAGGCGGAGACCGCCACCAGCGTCAAAGATTTTCTGGTTCAGCAAGTATTGCGACGCACGGATTCCTGGGGGCAAAAGCGTTTTGATCCCAACGACCGGATTCTGATCGAACGCATCGCCCACGAAGTCGAAGGCCAATTCACCAATCAACCCCTCGTGGAAGCCGAAGTGCGCGACGCCTTGGCCGACGGTTTTCAGGGGTTGGACGACGTCCGCAGCGGCCTGCAACAGGTAGAAAGAGCTCTGGCGCTCCGGAAGGCGCACCTAGGCGCGGCACATGCCGATACGCTCACGTCGGCTGCCAAGGTCGGCACCGCCCTTTACTTGTCGGGGCGCCATCGCGAAGCCGACCAAGTGCTGGACGACGCCATCACCGCCGCCAGAACCGCTTCCCAAATGCTCAACCCCGGCGCCGCGGAAACGCTCTTCGCGCGTGGCTGGCGACTCACGTTCGAAGGCCAGCCGGAAGTGGCAATGCCTTACTTGACCGAGGCGCTGGACATCTTCCGGCAGACCCTGGGCGAAGACCATGCTCGAACCAGCGCGGGCAGGTTCATGGTGGCGGTCGCAACCCAGGATTCTGGCGATACCAATAAGGCCGAGACTCTTTTCCGGGCGGGAATCCAGCAGTACTCGCGAAGTCTCGGCACCAACGATCCTATGGTCGCTGTGTTCCTGAAGGGATATGGCCTTCTCTTGATACGCATGGGTCGGCCGGATGAGGCCATCTCGAACCTCGAAGCCGCGGTGGCCATCAATCAGCGATCTCTCGGTCCGGACAACCAAAACACGCTGGAAGCCGAGACCTATCTCGCCGATGCCCTGGCCATGCAGGGGGATACCAACAAGGCCATCGATCACCATGTGGCTCTCCACCGGCGCTGGGTCCAGTATCTTCCCCAGGACTATGCCCGCCGAAAGATCCGTGACATCGGTCACTTTTTTGTCCGCCACCATGAGTACGACAAGGCGACCAACGCTTTTGCCGACTTGAGAAGAGCGCTGGTGGAAGTTCCCCCGCAGAGGCCGGACGAATGGGGAGACCTTCTCCGCGCCACAGCCGCGCTGGAAGGTTGGCCGGCGGCCGCGGACCTGTGTGAAGCCCAGTTCGATGTCTTCCCGGACTCGCTATTGACCTGGCTTAACAAAGCAAGGGTCTTTCGCTACGTAGGCAGGGATGACAAATACCGCGAGGTCGTGAGTCGCGCCCTGGCGCTTCCGCACACTTCGAACGCGACCATCGAGCAGCACCTTCCGATCGAAATCGCGGGATTGGCACCAATCGAACTGACCGCACTGACGCAGGCGCAGCAAGCGGACATCGAAGCCCGGCTCCATGATCTCGAGGCTGCGTTGCCGGATCGAAGCGCCGAACTGCGCCAAACGGGTCACCGGGCCATCGGTCAATACCATCTCCGAACCGGCGACCCGGCGCGCGGGCTGGCCAGCCTTGAGCGCTCCGAATCCGCTCAATCGAAGCCAGACGCGTACACCCTGTATTTGAAAGCGCTCTGCCTGAAGCGCCTGAAACGAGACGGCGAAGCGCTCGCCGCCCTTCGCAAGGCCGAAGCCTTGTTGGTCTCGGAGTGCTTGGCGACGCCGGAGCACTTCGTTTCTTACGACTGCGGGTTTCTCAAAACTCTGGGTGGCGAAGCTCGTTCTGAGATCATGAGCGAGTGACCGCCCAGCTCAGAAGGGCAGGCTCCGGTTCCCCGACGGCTGATCCACCGCCTGCCGCCGTTTTTTGGCAATCGCAGTAAACGCCTGATCAAGTCGCCAAAGCTGTATTTGGCGGACAGCGGACTGGCGGCGCACCTAGCGGGCGTGGCACAGGTTGGGACAAGTTCGGCGGAACTGCTACGCGGGGCGTTGCTGGAGAACCACCTGCTCCAGAATCTGATGGCCGCCCTGGAGCCGCACCTGATCGGAGTGCGGTTGTACTTCTGGCACGAACAAGGCCGGCAGGAGGTGGACTTTGTCATTGAGCACGGCTGCAAGCTCGTGGCGGTCGAGGTGAAAGCGACGGGCCGGCTGGAGGGGAGCGACACCAACAGCCTGCGGGACTTCGTGCGGCGCACGCCAGAGTGCATGGCGGGCGTGCTCACGTATTTCGGCCAGGAGCTACTGCCCTTGGGCGAAAAGCTGTGGGCGGTGCCACTGCATGGCTTGCTGGCATGGACGTTACAGGGGACCCCTCCGTAGCCTTATCGATAACATCATTTCTGGTTCCGCCCGGCTGAAGGTCCCGTATTCTGAGCCGGTTGTCCGAAGTCACCCAGATTCTGGAGCGGGTGCGGCTTGGGGATGCTCAAGCTGCCGAGGCATTGCTGCCCTTGGTGTACGAGGATCTGCGTCGGCTCGCGGCGCAAAAGATGGCGGGTGAGGCTCCCGGGCAAACTCTTCAGCCAACGGCATTAGTCCATGAAGCATGGTTGCGGCTCGGAGCCGACAGCCAACCGCCATGGCAAAACCGCGCTCATTTCTTTGGCGCGGCCGCCGAAGCGATGCGCCGGATCCTGGTCGAGAACGCGCGTCGCAAAAGCCGGCTGAAACGCGGCGGCGATCAGGAGAAAGAGCCGTTGGACACCGAAGCGCTGGAGATTTCGCAAGGCGCTCCGACCGATGAGCTGCTGGCGGTCCACGACGCGCTCGATGAATTGGCCGCTGAGGATCCGATGGCGGCGCAGGTCGTGAAGCTGCGGTATTTCGTGGGCTTGCCGTTGTCCGAAGTCGCCGAGGTGTTGGAGATTTCGGCGCGCACGGCGGATCGTCATTGGGCCTATGCTCGGGCGCGCCTGAAGCAGGTGATCCGCGGCGACGCCTGATGACTGGCGACCGGTCCCTGCTTCCTAACTGTCCGCACTCCGTGGCACAAGGGGCGGGGGCCTGGATTTCAGAATCGCGGTTGGCAACGGCCGGTTCAAGTAGCACGCTCAAGGTCGTGCATCACGACCCAGCGGATGAATGGCGGGAATGGTTCCTGTTAGAACCCTTGGAACGTTGGCGTGAGAGCATGAGGTTATGGACGCAGTATCTCGCCCAAGGAGGCAGCCTTGATCCCGAACCCGATTCACAAAGTCCTTTCGACTTTCCGGAGCTGCGGGGTGCGCGCCCTGTTGATGGGCGGTCAGGCTTGCGTGTTCTACGGCGCGGCGGAATTTAGCCGGGACACGGACTTCGCCATCCTCGCCGACGCGGCCAACCTGGAACGTCTGGACGCAGCCCTGCGCGAACTGCAGGCGTCGGTGATCGCCGTGCCGCCGCTCTCATTGGAGCATCTTCAGCGCGGACATGCCGTCCACTTTCGATGCCGGCACCCGGAAGCCGCCGGCTTGCGGGTGGACGTCATGTCGAAGATGCGGGGCGTTGCGGAATTTGCCGAACTTTGGGAGCGCCGCACCACGCTGCAGGGCGAAGATGGGACGATCTACGAGTTGATGTCGCTACCCGACCTGGTCCAGGCCAAGAAGACACAACGCGACAAGGACTGGCCCATGATTCGCCGGTTGATTGAGGCGGATCGCGTTGCCTGCCGGGGGACGCCGTCCTCGGAGCAGGCCCGGTTCTGGTTGCGGGAAGGCCGGACGCCGGAGCTGCTCGTCGAGTTGGCGCGCCAGTTTCCCCTCGAGGCCGCGGCCCTCGCCTCTGGGCCGCGCTCGTTGCTGCACGCGGCACTGCGGGGCGACGCAGCCGGCCTCGAATCCGGCCTGGCGGAGGAGGAGCGCGCCGAACGCGCCGCCGATCGCGCGTATTGGGTTCCGCTGAAGCAAGAGCTGGAACGGATGAGGCACGCGTGAACGGGATACCCGCCCTTCGCCTCCGGCGGCCCGCGCGAAACGGGAGGGGGCAGAGGGTAGGGACGTCAGAGTTTGTCGTGGTCATCGTGCGTCCGGTCCACGAAGTGACGAAGTGGGGCAGGGACAGGACACCTCCCGCTGCACACTTTGCTCACGTAGTTCACTTTCTTCCCCGGCGTGACGTGATTCGTTCAGCAACGGCGCATGATGGAGTGAAGGCCAATGAAGACTCACTCTTGTTTCCTCAGCGTTCTCAGAAGACTCCTCGCTGTCGCTTTTTTCAGGGCGGCGGTTTTTACGCCCATCTGCCGCGCCGACATCATCGCCGACTGGAATCGGACTGCATCCGATTATCTGAACCAGCACGGAGGCAACGGGTTCATGCGCGGCTTGGCCATGATCCATGTCGCCCAGTTTGATGCCGTCAACGCGGTGGTCGCCGGCTTCACGCCCTATGCGCTGGACGTGTCGGCCCCTGGGGCATCGCCGGAAGCGGCCGCCGCCCAGGCCGCCTATACGGTTCTCACCAACCTCAACCCCGCCAACGTCCCCACGCTGAACAGCGCCCTCAATCGCTCGCTGATCGCGATTCCCGATGGACCGGCCAAGGAACAGGGGCGTGAGCTTGGACGTTTCGCGGCGGGCGTCATCATCCGACTACGTTCGTCGGACAACGTTGACCTGCCGATCACGCCTTCGGTCAGCAACCTCCCGGGGAAATGGCGGTACAGCCCGCCCAACTCTGCTCCTGGAAGCGGCGCCAACGCCCGCTACCAGCTTCCCTGGACTCTCCGCAGCCCGGCGCAATTCCGTGCCGGGCCTCCTCCGGCGCTCACCAGTGCGGAATACGCGGCTGATTTCGAGGAGGTCAGGCTGATCGGGGCGCGCAACAGCACCGTTCGCACCCCAGACCAGAAACAGGCCGGAGACTTTCATTGGGCCGGGGACCAACCCTACCTCCAGGCGTCCCGACAGGTGCGGGCGCTCACCCTCATTGAATCCGCGCGCGCCCACGCCCTCTACTACATGGTCTTGGCGGATTCCACGATCGCCTTTTACGAGGCTCAGTATGCGTACAGCTTCTGGCGCCCTTATACCGCCATTCGGCTGGCGGATACCGATGGCAACGACGACACCACCCCCGATCGCTCCTGGAATCCGCTCTGGGACACTCCGAATCATCCTGAGTATCCATCCGGCACCTGCTCCGGAACCGCGGGTCAGATCGCCGTTCTGACCCACTTCTACGGGGATGACTTTGGCTTCACTGCAAGTTACGTACAGAATGGCACGATCTATTCCCGGACTTATGCGCGACTGTCGGATGTTCCGGCCGACGCCGTGATTGGGCGCATCGCGTCGGGAGCGCACTTCCGCAGCGCCTGCCTGGCTGGCCTGGAAATGGGACGAAAGATCGCCGAACAAGCGCTCCGAAACTTCCTTCGCCCTCTTCCGCGGCTCGCCGGAAGCCTAGGGCCGGGAGAATTCCAACTGCGCCTTGGTGAAACATTCCCGTACGTGATCGAAGCGTCCGCCGACCTGAAGCATTGGACTCCGTGGCAAACCAACCACTATCAGGCCGTCCTGCACACGGATCCTGACTTCAGCGCCAGCCCGAACCGTTTCTATCGCGCGACCCTGGCCGAGCCATGACAGCGGCAACTTTCACCCTTTCCACCGCAGACGGCTCGTTGAAAATGCGGCTCGCTGTGAGGATGCCAAACGAGTGTGGCGTCATGCATTCGAGAACGGAGCAAGAAGGAACAGACATCATGCCTGCCTCTTCGTTCCACTCACCGCGCGCGTTCACCCTCATTGAACTGCTCGTCGTGATCGCCATCATAGCCATTTTGGCAGGCCTGCTGTTGCCCGCGCTAGGCCGCGCCAAACAAAAGGCGCAGGGCATTCAATGCTTAAACCACCACCGCCAATTGACCTTGGCGTGGCGCATCTATGCAGATGACCAGCAAGACCGACTCCCCTGGGCGATGTCTGCGTCCTACGCCTGGGTCTTGGGCGATTTGAGCCCGGATCCGGCAAATCGGTCAGACAGCTTCCCGAGGTCAACCTGGTGGAACTCTCGTGGAACGTCGCCTCCGGCTTCATCTTGGAGGCGGCCGATCTTCTCGACGGTGCCTGGACCAGCCCGCCCGACGGTTTTTTCCAGTGACACCGCAAACGGATTACAGGTCGTCACTGTCGGTAGCGTCTCCACTCCGCGTTACTTCAGACTCCGCCTTCCATAAGAAGTGCCGGCTTGCACCGGAAGGACGAATCACTCCGGTCCGAATATGACGTTACGAGACGTTAGCAATCATAGTGAAAGTACGTGCCGTCGCTATGGAGTGCGCCGGCAAAGCGCAGCGGCGACGGCGCTTTGGCTGCCAGACGACCGTGGAATTATTTGTCGCAAAATCCGAGTGTTTCGCGCCATTCCAAAGCGGAGTCGC
>DLVS01000655.1 GCA_003445095.1 Verrucomicrobiales bacterium | reverse complement strand
GTGCCGGCGGAAGGACTGGCAAACAGCGCCCACTTGGCCGCGAAATCGAACGTATAGAAGCCCAGCGTACTAGACCCCTGCATCACGTCCGTCATGCCTACCCAGGTGAACGTTTGTTGAAGCGAGTAGCGTAGGCCGACTTCGGAGATCCAAAATTTCCCGCGTTGAACCAGTTCGTCGAGCAGCGTCGACGGAATCAACGGGCCGGGTTTGATCGAGGTATTGCCGAACTCGTCTTGGCTGGCGAGGTAGGGCATTAACTGCGGCTGGAAAGCCGGCAAGAGTTCAAACCCTTCTTGCCCTGATCGTGCGACGCTGAGTCGATCGACAACCGCTTGGGGCAGCAGACCGCCGCGGGCCGGAGTCGGTACTTGAGAATCCAGCCCCACCCTGGCTGGCGGGAGCAAACCGGGTGGCAACGCGTTGGTGGACACTGTGACGGCTTGCCCCAAGGGGTTGATCATAATCACCCCTCCGGGCGAGGAATTATTGGTTGGCTCCGCGGCTACCGCTCGCAGCAATGGCGGCTCAATTAAGATAATCGCCAGGCCGGACAGGCTTGCGGCTGGCCAGGAGCGGGAGCCCAGGGCAGACAGCCGTGCCCAAATACGGTCATGGCCGCGGCTGAAGGTTGCCGGAATTCGAGGCACCGGGTGCGCACCCTCACAATTGGGAGTTGCTGACGGGGATGCGAATCCGTCGCGGGTCGCGAACGTCAATTGTTCTGGTTGATGAAGTCGTAATTTTGAATCAGCAAAGTCAGCCCTTTGTCTGGGACATTGACCTGCATGTAAGCGGCGTAATTGAGGCCGCTGGCCAACGTTTTAAAGGTGATGGTGACGTTGACGGCGTCGCCTTGGAAGAAGGTCATGATGGACATCCGGCGCGTCGCGCGCGTCGGCGCATCAATGGAAAGCGAAACCGTATCACCGGGAACGACCACGCTGGCCCCGGTGATCTGCAACACGCCGTCAGGACCCGGAGGCGCGATGGTGCCAGTGCTGATGAGATTGATGACCTGGCCCGAGGTCGGCAGAGTATACTGATGGAGAAATGCGCGGAGACTCTTCAGATATGCCTCCATTTGGTCTTTTTCCCGGTCAGCGATCCTTCGCCGGAAGAAGCCCCGCGGCACTGGATTGCTCTGGTCGTTGAGGAGCGTGTGTTGAGGTTGACCATCGGGCCCCCAAGTCACCGTATCGATTCGCGTGTCTTTTGCCGTCCCGTCCTCGCTCAATTCGGTGCGGCAATTCCACGAGTATTGTTTCATCAGCGCCGCATTCTTTTGTCGGGCGGCAATGATGCTGTTGGCCAGTCCTTCGTTGGGAACCTGAGCTTGGAGGGACAGGAAAGCGGCGAGCGAAACGCAGAACGCGGCGCCGAGCAGGTGCATTTTCATAGTGGTTGTTTTCAAGAACGGAACGAAGGTCAATGCCTTCATAGCTGACAGTTGTCGAATGGCGCGAAGGATGAGCGATTGCCGCCCACCTCATCGATTCGGCGGGCCATTGGACCCTGGTCCGATCGCCGGGTCAACGTTCTGGCGAATTTGACCTTTTCAGTTGGGGCAACCTGCCGGGAGAGTCCGGATATGCCGCTCGCGGAATCGTTGGACGAACGGGTCGCTCGCGTGGTCAACGCGACCCCGGTGCAGGACATCCACACGCATCTCTACGATCCGAGCTTCGGATCTCTGTTGCTGTGGGGATTGGACGACCAACTGATTTATCATTACCTAGTGAGTGAGTCCTTCCGCTATTCGGATTTGCCGTACGATCGTTTTTGGTCTGCCTCGAAGTCCGAGCAAGCAGAGCAGGTTTGGCGAACCTTGTTTGTTGAACGCTCACCGGTTTCGGAGGCGTGTCGTGGCGTGTTAACCACCCTCCAAGCATTCGGACTCGACCCGCGCGAGCGCGACTTGCCGGCGTTGCGTCGATGGTTTCAGGACCAAAAACCGGCCGACTTCGTCGACCGTGTTCTGCAGCTAGCGAACGTAGACTCGGTGTGCATGACCAATTCGCCCTTTGATGACGAAGAGCGGGCTTACTGGGAGAAACGCCCAGCGCGAGACCCTCGGTTCCGGTCAGCGTTGCGGATTGATCCGCTGCTACTGGCCTGGTCGGCATCGGCGAATCGATTGCGGTCCTGGGGTTATGCCGTCTCGGACGAATTGAACGCGGCGACCGCGGGTGAAGCGCGCCGCTTTCTCGCCGAGTGGACTCAGCGAATCGGCTCGATCTATTGCATGGTCTCCCTGCCGCCAACATTCCAGTTTCCGGCGAAGACCGAAGCTGCTTGGCTGATCGAAAATGTCGTGCTGCCGCACTGTCGGGACTTTGGCCAGCCGTTCGCCCTAATGATGGGAGTCAAGCGAGCGGTGAACCCTGCTCTACGAATGGCGGGCGACGGCGTCGGCCTCAGTGATCTCAGTGCGCTCGCAAATCTGTGTTCGGCGCATCCGCAGAATAAATTCCTCGTGACTTGTTTGGCTCGCGAGAATCAACACGAACTGGTGGTATTGGCGCGGAAGTTTCGGAACCTGCATCCGTTCGGGTGTTGGTGGTTTACCAATACCCCGCAGTTGATCAGGGAGATTACGACCATGCGGCTCGAATTGCTGGGCACGAGTTTCACGCCTCAGCACAGCGACGCTCGGGTCTTGGACCAATTGATCTATAAGTGGAAACACACGCGGGCTGAGTTGACCCGATGTTTGGCCGCCAAATATGCCGGACTGGAAGCAGCCGGTTGGCCCGTGACGGACGCGGAAATCGAGCGAGACGTTCGGGCACTGCTGGGGGGTGCCTTTTCGGAATTCTGCGGGCGGACGGGGACAGAATGAGCCGACACGAGGCGCATCCCCCAGTTGTTGGAGACCTACGGGCTTCAGCCCGCAGGAACGCGATGCGCAGATTAACCGTCGGAACCGTCGGAAGTCTCACGGTGTCGGCTCGCTTTGACAGTCCTGCGGGATAAATCCCGCGCTCCTCTCGCATGATGGCGC